>JALVFC010000230.1 GCA_027030285.1 Thiotrichaceae bacterium
CCAGAACAGTTGAGTGCTGTGCTGCATGGGTTTGAGCAGACGTGCAAACTGGGCGCGGCTGCGGATCGCTGTCAGACCGGTATCATCCAGCGACCAGTCCACGGCGTTTTGCATAAATTCCAGTGGCCGGGTGTAGTGGCTGCCCTGTCCCTGGGAGGCCAGAGCGATAATTTCATCACTGGCAAAATGGTTGCTGCTGATGAGAATCAGCCGTGACGAATCAGCCGAATGCTCAATAATGCTGCTGACCACGGTTTTATCTTCCTTGTCTTCATCTTCTTTTTTATCCGTCTTGTCCTTTGCTGCATCAGCATTGTCTTTGTTGCTGTTTTTGTCGTTGTCCTTTTTGTCCTCCAGCAAAGGCGACTTTTTGCCTTTGAACCAGGAGGTAAAACGACCTTTCACAGCGACCGCCAGCAGTTGTGAACCGCGCTTGTCTTCTGCCGGAAATCCGCTATCGGGGTAGCGCTGGTAATCTGGCAGGATGTCCAGCGAATCTGATGTCCAGCTTTCGTCGGAGGAGTGTGCCAGGTGGATGATTTCACGCTGTTTGTTTTTCTCCTCATCAACCTCGATGGGAGATGCCCAGTTCAGGGTCAGTTGTCCCAGGCTGGCAGTGATCGGGATGTCTTTATTGAGTCCATCATCACGAATATCCGGGAAATGCGGGTAGGGCATCATGCGTATTTCGCGCACGGACAGCGGGCCGAGTTGCCGCCGTACCGGAATGGGTAGCGAGGCATTTTTCGGGTCAAGCACCATACTGTCAGCCAGTGTCAGTCCGTTGTGTTTTAGCCACTCTTCTAGCCCGGAGTGCTGTTTGTGGGCGTTTAGTGAGTCGCTGATACTGACATCAAAAGCACCACTGGCAATGACAACCGAGCCGCCTTTCATCAGGAACTGGTCGATGGCGAACAGTTGCTTTTCATCCAGGTCTTTGGGTGACAGTACCAGCAGCATGTCTGCATCGGCTGGTACATGACCGTCTTTCAGGTCGGTATCGCGCAAGCGTACATTCTCAGCCAGCGTATCGTGCAGTTCCTGATAATGTTTGCCGCCAGGCATGCGCCCCATCATCATGGGGTTCATGGCTGCCGGAGCGGGTGTAACGATGGCAACGGTTTTGAGATAACCGGGTGCCATGCGCTGGACGGCGGCTGTAATGGAGTTTTTCAGTGAGGTCTTGTCCAGCTCGGCGGGCAGGGGCACTTGCAGGGTTTCTCCCTGTCCCTCAATAAGCATATAGAACCAGAAAGGTTTGGGGTCAAACAGGCTGGCAATCTGTGGAGCCAGTCCATAATCGCTGCGCAGTTTTTCGGCCAGCTTGCCGCCATCTGCATCCGGGTCAGCAAAGTCTACCTTGAACTTGCCCTGGGCATCTTTTTGTATTTCATCCAGGGTTTCCCTGAGTGACTTTTTCAGCTCTTGCAATGTTTTTGGCAGCTTGTTGTCCGCAGAGACATAGGCATGGAAAGCTACCGGCTTGGTTAGGTTGGCAAATACATTACCGCCTGCCTGGTATGCATTGGCGACCTTGCGCACTGCCTGGGTAATGGCGTATTCAGGATTATTCAGCAGTACTTCCGGCTCGCCTTCACCATTGTCCTTGACTTCAATCAGGTCTTCAAATGACAGGGTCTGGTATTGATCACCATAGGCAACCACCAGGTTAAAGTAGGAGTTGACCACACCGGACTGATAGCGGCTTGCCATGCGGAAAGGTACCGGACGAATACCATACTTTTCGGCGGCTTCCTGTTCCAGTGCCTGATCGGTGTGCGGATCAATAAATTCTACGGTCACATGCTTGCCACCTGCGACTTTATATTCCTTGAGTATGTCCTTGATTTGAGGTACCAGAGGCTCAAGCAGAGGATGACTTTTGGCAGAAAAATAACCACGAATCAATAGTGGCTCCTGCAGTTGTTGCAGATATTGTTTGGTGGCTGAAGACAGGGAATAGATTTTGCCCTGCGTCAGATCCATACGCGCCCAGCCAATCGGCTGTAGCCACAGGTTAAGCAGTACAAAGTTGATGATGGCCAGAGCTGCCAGCATGCCCCAGCGACGGTGTGCAGGTTTGGTTTTATTGCCTGCCCAGCGGAATTTTTCCAGCGTAAACAGGTTAAGCGTCAGGAAAATACCCACAATCGACAGGTAGTAGACCAGATCACGCAAATCCAGTACCCCGCGGGTAATGGAGTCAAAACGAGAGCCCGTGCCGAGCAGTGAGAGCATCTCGCCCGCTGTATGCCCAAACAGACTGGTCAGCATGGGTGAGCCCAGCAGATAAAAGAAACCGGCAACAGCGACGGTCAGAATCAATGCCACAATCGGATTGTCGGTACGCGCACTCATATACAGTCCGATGGCGATATAGGCAGCCGCCAGAAACAGGCTGGCGATGTAGCCACCAATGACAGGTCCCCAGTCGAGTGGCCCCAAAAAAGCAATGGTTATGGGCAATGGCAAGGTGAGGAGCAAAGAAAGGGCGACTAGCGCCAGGCTTGCCAGGAACTTGCCCATAACCAGTTGCAAATGGGAGGTTGGAGATGTCAGTAAACTTTCCAGAGTGCCGGCTCGGCGTTCTTCTGACCAGCTCCGCATGGTCAGTGCCGCGACCAGAAAAATCAGCAAGATTGGCATCCATTGAAACAATGGTTTCATATCAGCGATATTGCGCGCGAAAAATGCCTCAGCCCAGAAGAAGATAAACAGGCTGAGAATCAGAAAGCCGCCCAAAAACAACCAGGCAGCCGGTGAAGCAAAAAAGCTGTTAAATTCCTTGCGAAAAATAGACAGTGTTGATCTCATCAGGCGACCTCCCGCAGGTTGTTATTCTGATTGATGGTCGTGGTTTCGTCTGTGTTGCTGTTCACCTCGGCAAACAATGTTTCCAGATTGCGTACTTCGGCTTGCAGACCAAAGAGCTTGTCACCAGCATTCAGCACCGCCTCGGCGACCTGAGGAGCAATCTCTGTGGCTGCCTGCAACAGGAAATGTTGCTGTTTGCTGTTTGCCTTAAGTTGTGTGACGGCTTCTACACCGTCTATTTCCTGTAAATATCGATCGGCCTGT
>JALVFC010000231.1 GCA_027030285.1 Thiotrichaceae bacterium
TGACTGTAGGAGTGATTTCCTTATCTTCTAGTAACTTAAGTGTTGCTCTTGATTTGGAGCAGCGGGGATTATGATATATGATGACGCCGTCTGTCATGCGACTTTCTCCTGAATTAAGTCAAATGTGTATCGTAACCGGACTTTTTCCCGGGCACAAATTGAGTGCTTACGTGAGTTTATGAGTCTGAGTATATACAAAGGCATATGAAAACAATATAACAAAGGATCAATATGAAACTACAAAATATTCTAATGACGATTGCGGTGTTTGTCTGTGCTATTGCAGTAACCAGTGTGAGTTATGCTGATGAAGCAGTTGAGGATTTCTCATTCAAGGATATTAATGGTGTAACTCATCAGTTTTCCGAATACAAGGGTAAATGGGTGTTGGTCAATTACTGGGGAACGTATTGTCCTCCCTGTCTGGAAGAAATTCCTGATCTGGTCAGTTTTGCTGACAAGCATAAAAAAGATCTGGTTATTCTGGGTATGGATGCGGGGGGAACAGACGTAAAGAGCTTACAGGAGTTCGCAGCAGAGAATATGATGCAGTACGTCATTGCACCTGTGCAGGAAAGTACCTTGACAGCTTTTGGTATTCTAATGGGAATTCCAACAACTTATATCATTACACCTGAAGGTCAGGTGGCAGGTAAGGTGATTGGTATAATTGACCTGGATGCAGTTGAGCAGTTAATGCGGGAACACGCTGGCGGCGGATCGGTGACAAAAGCCGATCAGGCAGCTGACGAGATACTGGATTTATAGTCTTTTATTAGCTCGGGCTTACTTGATGCGCAGGCTTTGCCCTGGATGAATGGTGTATTCTGGAGCTTTCAGATTGTTTAAATCAATTATTTTTTGCCAGTTTATCCCCGTTTTGCGCATTACCTCAAAGACAGTGTCGCCTTTCTTGACGATATAAAAAACCTGTTCCTGACGTGTCGGCTTCTTTTGGGTTGTTGTATTGGGGTCTGTGGTTGACCCTGAGTGGGCTTTCTTTTGTTGTTTGTTAGCAACTGCAGATTTATCAACAGTTGCTTTTTCCGGAATAATGATGGGATCGGCTGCGGGTATAGGTTCCTTGTTAGGGGGTAGGTAGATGGTACAGCCAGTTAAACTGACAACGGCAACTGCGGTAATGTTCATCAGGGCGTTGATGTTGTGTTTGGTCTTGTTCATGCTTATGCTCGATATAGTGCTGCAATGATCGGGAGCTTGTTAAACCAGTGGGACAAATTGAACTGCCTCATGGTCTTCTATGCTAATACTCCCATTGGCCTCTTTACTGATGACCTTAAGGTATTGAGTGCTTCTCTGTTTGCCAACCGGGATCACCATGCGTCCTCCTGCTGCCAACTGGTCTAGCAATGCCTGCGGAATGGTATCCGGTGCTGCTGTAACGATAATAGCATCATAAGGTGCGTTCTGCTCCCAGCCCCAGGCACCATTGCTTAGATGTGAGCGAATATTGCGAAAGCCCAGCTTGTACAGCAGGTCGCGGGCATTTTTATACAGTGGCTCGATAATTTCAACGGTGTGTAGCTCTTTTACCAAAGCGCCTAACACCGCAGCCTGATAGCCAGAGCCAGTACCAACTTCCAGTACTTTTTCCGGCATGCCCTGCTCGATGAGTAACTCTGTCATGCGGGCGACGATGTAAGGTTGCGAAATAGTTTGCCCGTGACCAATGGGGAGTGCGGTATCTTCGTAGGAGCGACTGGCAAGTGCTTCATCCATAAACAGGTGTCTGGGGAGTTTTCTGAGAACACGCAATACTTCTTTGTGGTGAATGCCTTTTTGTTCGAGGCGATCCACCAGGCGGTCTCTGGTACGTTGGGAGGTCATGCCGATGCCATGGATATTCAGTTCACTCATTGATCTTGCTTAGCCAGTCTGATGTTTCGGTTAATGCCTGATAGCGTGTCAGGTCTGTATGAATTGGGGTAACGGATATATAACCCTGATGTATAGCATAAAAGTCAGTGCCTTCTCCAGCATCTTGTTCTTCACCGGGTGGTCCGACCCAGTAAATGGGATGACCTCTAGGGTCTGTTGCATTGACGACGGGTTCTGCCTTATGTCTGCGACCCAGGCGGGTTGTCTGAAAGCCTTTTATTGCTTGCCAGGGGAGGTTGGGTACATTAACGTTCAGGATCGTATCTGTTTTATCCGGGAAGTCTGTCATTCGCGTAAATAGCAGCTCAATGGCGCGTACTGCAGATTGCACATGCTCGAGTCCAAACGAGCAACTGGAAACGGCAATGGCTGGCAGTCCCAGAAAACGTCCTTCCATGGCAGCGGCTACTGTACCGGAGTACAATACATCATCACCCATGTTAGCACCGGCATTGATTCCTGAGACAACAATATCGGGTTCATAATCCAGTAGGCCTGTCAGGGCGAGGTGTACGCAGTCGGTTGGTGTGCCATTTACACTATAAACCTGGCCACCTCTGTCGTGCAGGCGCAAAGGCTGATCCAGAGTGAGTGAATTGCTGGCTCCGCTGCGGTTAATTTCTGGCGCTACTGTTACAACCGTGGCAAACTGTTGCAGTGCTTTCCTGACAGCGCACAAGCCCGGAGCGTTATAGCCATCATCATTGCTTAGCAATATTTTCATCGTTTAGTCTATAGTGGTCGTCTGTTATGAAAAAAAAGTCAAACCAGAAGCCAGAAAGCTCTCTCTTTCTGGAGGCGATGACAGGTGTTGAACCTCTCCGGCATGACAAGGTCTTACATGATACCCCAAAGCCTCCTGCGATACCGACAAAAACCATTGAGGATGACAAGCAGGTGCTCAAGGATATGCTTTCAGATGAGTATGAGCCGCTTGATATGCAGCCTGGGGATGTATTGAGTTATTGTCAGCCAGGGGTGCAAAAAAGAGTGTTTCGCAAGTTGCGTAGAGGTGATTACCGGATCTCGGATGAGCTGGATTTGCATGGTCTGAATGTTAAGCAGGCAAGGGAGATGCTGTTGCAATTTTTGCAACAGGTGAAACAGCTAGAAAGTTGCTGTGTACGGGTAATCCACGGGAAAGGCAAGCGTTCCAGTAACACCGGCCCGGTGT
>JALVFC010000232.1 GCA_027030285.1 Thiotrichaceae bacterium
TGCTTGCCATAAGCGGCAATGATATCGGTCTGCGGATAATGCGTATGGCTGTCGATAAAGCCAGGTACAATCAGCTTGTCAGAAAACTCGGTAACAGCGATATCAGCGGGTAACTGTGGCAGCTGCGCCGCCGCAGGGCCAAGTCGGGCAACCCTGCCATTTTCAACGATCAGCAAGCCATCAGGATAATATTCAACCGCCTGTTTATGAGTGGCTTCAGCGCCTGGATCATGCAGGCAGTGATAAATGGCACTGCGATAGATTTGGACATTGTGCATCACTAGACTCCGGGCGTGTCACCCCAGAGCCAGGTATGTAATTGCGGCAGAATACGCACGTTGTACCAGTTCATGGCCTGCGTGGCAGCAATCAGGTCGAGTAAGGGCTTTTGCTGGTCAGCATGCAGTAATGAATGTTTATTATCCGGCACATCCTCAAGCGAGGCGCGGGTATTACAAGGCTGCACAAAACAGGGAAGCTGTGGGTATTGATCAGCAATATGTTTGGCCCAGCGCAGATCTTCCTGATCAGCAATAACAAATTTCAACGACACATCAACCTTGTGTTTCGCATCCCCCTGACAGGCTTGCAGGCAGCGTTGCAACCCTTTTGCTTTAAAACACATACCCGATGATGGTGGTTTCGGGCTAAGTGTTAATTGATCCAGCAAGGCAAACCAGGGCTTTGCAACACTACCCTGTGTTTCCATGGAAAATCGGTAGCCCTGCTTTTTGCCCAACCGGATTAAATCGACCAACTCCTGCAAGGCCGGATTACCACCTGAAAGTGTAACCCAAAGTGGCTGTCCCTGACTGAGGCGGATAACCTCCTGCAATACCGTCTTGCTATCCATCCATTGCCAATCCTGCTGAAACTCAGGCAACACCGCATAAGCCGTATCACACCAGCGACAGCGATAATCACAGCCCCCCGTGCGCACAAAAACCGTTGGCATACCGATTAAAGCGCCCTCCCCCTGAATCGTGGGCCCAAAAATTTCTGACACACTGATCAGCCCCGTTGTATTGATTTTTTCAACGGCTTCAGTGGACTGATCCCTAACCAGTGGTGCATTCATCGTACTCACCCTGACCGTGTATCAGGCTGATAACATGCCCATGTTTTGGGCGTTTCACTCACCCGCACCGCCGTCACTTCGGACCATTTGGGTTTTGCCCAGTCGTAGATAAACTTAGCCAGGTTTTCAGCAGTGGTATTTTCATGTCCCAGCACATCATTCAGATGACGATGATCCAGGGTGTTATCAATAAACGCTTTCAGTGCATCCAGATCATTATAATCCCGCACAAAACCATAAGCATCCAGTGTCGCAGACTGAAGTTCGATTTCGACAATATAGTTATGCCCATGCAGTCGTGCACAGGGATGCTCGGCAGGCAGATTGGATAACTGATGAGAAGCGCTGAAGTGAAACTGTTTGCTAATGGTGTACATGATATGTTTTTTACCTGGTGCGTCGACAGGGGCATGCCGAATCGCATGCCAGAGCGCTTTATAGCGAAAAAAGTTGCTGAAAGAAAGTTATTTAGTAACTATTCAGTGGAAATCAGCAGCGTTGGCATTAAATTATTCTTATTCAGAACGCTGTTAAAGACATCCCTGTAAGCTTTATGGCAGCACCCCTGCTACGAAAACCCGAATACTCAATAGCTTAACGCCTTATGTAAAATTACGTTGAAGAGTTATTAACTATACCTGGAACCTGTAAACACTAGCGATTTTAGTTATTCTATTATAGTATAATTATTTCTACAAAAAATTAGATAGCGTTATGTCCATACAAATATCTGCTCATATTTCAGATTCAACGAAACAACAGGTTGATGCTTATGTAAAACGCCGTGGTATAAAAAAAGGGTTTTTGCTAGAAGAGGCACTGCTACATCACTTACAAGCCTTAAAAAGTATTCCTGAGGACTTAGTTATTCCTGCTGCTCTGGTCATATCCGAAGACTCTATGAAACAACTGGCTGATATTATCAAGAGTCCTCCAGAACCTACCAAAGCACTACAGGACTTAATGAATGACTGATCCTGCTTCACCGTCTGTAAAGATACGGATGTTGAAAAAAACGGATGACCGTTCCAGGTTTTGCTGTGGCAATATTGAGCTTGATCGTTTTTTTCAACGCTTTGCCGGACAAAATCAATTTCGCCATTATATTGGAACAAGTTACGTTGCCAGTATTGATGATCAAATTGCTGGTTTTGTTACCGTATCCAGTGGTGAAATTACCGCTGATGAGCTGCGAAAATCCACAAAAAAACGCTTACCAAACTATCCTCTTCCCATCCTGAGGATTTCCCGTTTAGCAGTTGATCTGAAATTTCAGGGCTTAGGGCTGGGCAAACAGTTATTAAAAACGGCCTTTAAACTGGCTCTTGAAATGAAGTGCTCCTATGGCTGTGTGGGTATTGTGGTTGATGCAAAAACAGAAGTGGTAAAATATTATCAATCACTAGGCTTTATTCCATTGGAGATGGTTGCTGGGCAGCTAGGTGATCGCCCTGAACCTGTCACTATGTTTCTTTCTATTTCTGTATTAAGCAAATCTGTATCGGCAAAATCTGAGTAGGCAGTAACGAGATGATAAACAACAGGCAACTGAATCCCCTGTATCCGCCCATTTTATTGCCACTATGAACCTGTCGATGATACAGGAGCTTATTTAAAGCCCTGGAAATATATATTTATGCTACCACTTCAGTCGGATCAAATTCCTCATAGTTGTTGGTGGTAAGAAAATTTGATGGTATTTCCGGTTCCCTAACGGCGTATTGATGTGTTTGAACATTATTTACATATACCAAATCTGAATAGATTTTTTTGGCAAGAAAGTAAGCGAGGTTTGGAGGAACCGCGTTACCAACCATTTTATACCCAGCTAACAGAGCCTTATAATAGAAAATGTGATTATCAGGAAATGTCTGAATCCGGGCACACTCTCTAATACTCAATCTCCTATTAACCCGGCATGTTAATATCGCCCACATCATGCTATACTGTCTCTCATGAAAAATGTAGATTTACGAAGTT
>JALVFC010000233.1 GCA_027030285.1 Thiotrichaceae bacterium
TCAGGCGTTGGGCTACCGTTGATAGCGTTTGGTTGAATCCTCCTAAAGAGATCACGCAGCAGGATCAAATTGAGAAAATGGCTGCATGAAAAAGCGGACATCTTTGTTGACAAACACCGCCTGCGGGGGTAGAGGTATCAGAAACATTTGCTATAGATATTATGACGGGGGGTGAAAGGAGGGTGGATAAGATGAACACTAGTGGTGCAAAGACCATAGATATTATGTCAGATGAGTGTTTGAGTAAAGAGTGATGCTTTTCGAGCGAGTGTTAGCACTATTCAGCCGAAAGACAATCGCCTCACTGGAAACGGTGGGGCTTTTTTGATTTTACCCTTTCTATAAAGGTAAAGCTTTATAGAGTGTCTAAAATAGCATCTATAAAGTTTGATATTTTAGTTTGTAGAGTATATTATACAAACGTCTAAGAACTTTATAGAGGGTTTATATAATGTCACACACAATCGGATATGCAAGGGTTTCATCAATAGGTCAAAAGCTGGAAGTGCAAAGAGAGCTATTAACCAAGGAAGGGTGTAATACTATTTTTGAGGAAAAGCTTTCAGGTAAAGATAGAAACCGTCCTGAATTAACCCTGATGCTAAAAACAATCCGCAAGGGTGATATTGTGGTTGTCACTAAGCTGGATCGTTTAGCGCGTAGTATGTCGGACTTCTGGAATATCTATGATGATATTCAGCAAAAGGGCGCAAGCCTCAAGATATTAAACATGGGGCTGGATACCAACAGTTCACAAGGTCGTTTGATGCTGGGCATTTTATCCAGTGTTGCTGAGTTCGAAAGGGAACTGATAGCAGAAAGAAGGCAAGACGGTATAGAACGTGCAAAGAGAGCAGGGAAGCACATGGGCAGACCAGGGCTAACTGATGAAGTTAAAGCGCAAGTAATGGCTATGGTAGAATCAGGAGCAACTAAACAGGCGATTGCTGATGAAATGAAAATAGGCATCAGCACTATTTACAAAATACAGAAAGAAATGAGAGAGGCTACAGCATGAAGGAATCAAGATTAAACAGACTTGCTGAAAACCTGATGAAGCATATCAAGCAGTTTGAAAAAGAAGTCAGAGAGGATGAACGGAAGAAACAAAAACCAAAACCCGAATCTGGAAGTTAAAATTATCACTTCCAATCAGAAGAGCCTCGCATTGTCGGGGCTTTTTTGTGGGTAGAATAGGGCAGTAGTTCATGCTTTTTAACTTATTGATATGTTGCTGTCACCATTTTTCAAAGCTGGTATAAATGCTGGTATATATAAAGGTTATGTTTTTATCATTTACTTATAAAACAATAATATAGTATGTTTTATATGAATCCAATCGCGCCTACCAATTTTTCCATTTAATTTCGCTTATTTGTCTTTTCCTTTTTCCGTGTCTGGTGGGACAAAATATGAATTAAGTATTTCTACCTGTATGTTTTCAACCTATTAGTTGCCGACTATCAGGTATTTATGACCGTCAATCTTCTTTTGCTATTCAGTTTATGTTAATGGTGTTTGTAGCATTGTTAGTCTCTAGGTTTCATTCTTATCAAGGGTGTTGAGTGAAAATTACACAAATTCCGCCCGGGGCTCTAAAAATGGTCTAAGCTTTGCCCTGTAGAAACACTAGCTTAGCTTACGTCTTCAAAAAAGAATATTATTATGGATAACAAAAATACTAATTCGGTAGTAGCCATTGACGGCTCAAAACTAGATTTACGTGGCTCAAATGTGGTGTCGCCCAGTCCTGGAGGCTATAGGGATGAAGACCAGTTTGATGAAATCAATATCAGTGATTTAATCAGAGTGATAAAGCAGCATAAGCTTTTGATTTTCACTGTCACTTCGTTGGTTTTTATACTTTCTTTGCTGTATACACTTTCTATTGTGCCAACTTATCGTGCAGAGGCGACTATCAAGATTGATCGTGAAGCTGACAAAATAGTTAGCTATGATGTCTATGAACAGAAAGCTATAGATCAAAATTTTTATCAAACACAATATGATGTACTCAAAAGCCGTCGTCTGGCCAGTCGAGTAATAGAGCAGTTGGGTCTGCAAAGTTATTTTAGCGAGCCACAGTTAAAAAAGCCTTTTTTGGCTGAGAAGATTGATCAATTAAAACTGTTTTTTTCTGAAGAGGTTGTGGGTACTTTACATGAGAAGGCAGCAGAGCTAAAGCTGGCGAGTGCTGACGATGAGTCTTCGCATGACGAGCTTATAGAAGATACGGATACCCCGGAAAGCCAGTTGGGTGAAAAGCCGGTAGAGTTACAGTTTTTATCACACCTGACCGTTAGCCCTTCAAAAAAGTCAAATGTTGTGCATATTTATTATGAAGCGTCTGACCCTGAGATGGCGACCAGGATCGTTAATGCACTAGCGGAAAACTATATCAAAATGAACCTGGAATCTCGTGGAGATTCTACTCAATATGCTATACAGTTTTTGAATGAGCAGTTGGCTATTGCCAAAAGTCGCTTGCAGAAATCTGAAGAGGAATTGGTTGCCTATGCCAAGAAAAAACAAATTGTGAATACTGATGATAATCAGTCTATTATTTCAAGTGAGTTACAGGCATTGTCACAAGCTTATACCGAAGCTCAGACCAAACTGATCCTGGCGGAAAGTGAATATCGGCAGAAGAATAAAGTGTCTGGGACTATACGGTTGATGGATAATGCCGTTATACAGAAGCTGAAGGAGAAAAAGACGGATCTGGAGACTAAATACTCTGAGCTTGGACAGGTGTACAAGCCTGCTTACCCCGCTATGAGAGAAATTAAGAATCAGATTATCGCTCTGGAACGGCAGATCAATAAAGAGCAGTCACTTATCAGCAAGGGCTCTTCAAGTGAGTTAAAAAGTAATTATCTGTCAGCAAGAGATAATGCAGCCAAGTTGAAAAGGCAGTTGAACAAGAAGAAAGCTGAAATGATGGCTTTGCGTGATAAAACCATTGGTTATCAAACCTTGAAGCGAGAAGTGGAAACCAATCGTGAGCTCTATGATGGTTTGCTTCAGCGTGTGAAAGAAGTAGGGGTTGCTGCTGGTGTTGTTACCAATAATGTTTCAATTCTTGATCCTGCGTTTATACCTTTTCAGAAATATAAACCCAATACGACTCGAAACTTGGCTATTGGTCTGTTACTAGGACTTATGCTGGGTACAGGTCTGGCTTTTCTGATCGAGAACCTTGATGATGCGGTTAAGAATAGTGATGATCTGGAAAGGATTACGGCTCTCCCTGTTATTGGCTTTTTCCCCTTTACCAAGCGCAAAGGAAATCATGAACCGCTGATTGTTTATGAAAAACCCTTTTCGCCAATTACTGAAGCATTTCGCTCGATTGCGATTGATCTTGAGTATTCCACAGAAGATGGCATGCCGAAGCTGTTACATACAACGAGTTCAGCACCTAATGAAGGAAAATCCTGTACTAGTATTAATCTGGCCACCGTAATCGCCCAGGAAGGTAAAAGAGTCGTATTAGTTGATGCTGATTTACGCAAGCCGTCTTTGCATACCTATATGGATATGCACAATGATAGGGGAGTTACGGATGTCCTAGTTGGTAAGACGGCATTGGAAGATGCTCTTCAGGATACTCCCGTGCATGGTTTTAGTATGTTGTCGGCTGGTGTCATTCCCAGTAATCCGGTTAAGCTTCTGGCAAGTAAGAGCATGATGGATCTGCTGGATCGGTTATCTGACAAGTTTGATCAGGTCATAATTGATTCGCCACCCGTACTGGGTATGGCAGATGCTTTGATTCTATCAAACAGGGCGCATGCTACGGTCTTTGTTGCTGCCAGTGAGGAAAGTAAAAAAGGTGCCATCGTTGATGCATTAAAACGCCTGGATCGGAGTTACGGCAATGTGGTTGGTATTTTGTTGACCAAAGTAAAAACAGGCAAGGGTCACTACTACAACTATGATAATTATTATACGTATGGAGATAGTAGCTACAGCCCTGTTGAGCTAGAGCCGGTCAGACAAGCAAGTTAGCCCTGAGTTGGGTGGGAAAACAGGGAATGTTTAAACTCTTCGGTTTTGCTTTTCGCTTATTGCTTTTGCTGTTTGCGTTTGTTGCGCTCTATTATCTGATTCCTTTCAAGATTGCCCAGATACAGGAGAAATGGGCTAACGAAGCATCTACAGGTGAAGCCTCATACAACCAGGTCTTGCACTGGAATCCTCACCAGGGTGATGCTTTGACAAATCTGGCAGAAATTGCCAAACAGCAAGGGGATTTTGATAAGGCAAAAAGCTATGCTTTGCAGGCATTGAGTGTTGATCCCACCAACGGTCGAGCAACTACGATACTTATACCTGTCTATGAAGAGACTAACGACACTATTTATCTGCAACGGGCATTAGAGCTTGCGCCACGACAATGGACAGCCCATTCTTATGTGCATACCACACTGGCAGATCATTGGGCTAAACAGGGTGATATCGAAAAGGTACTTCAGGAATGGGATTTACTATTAACCCGGCATCGCGGTTTGTACCAGCCAATTTTTCCTGTTTTGCTAAGCTATGCTAATTCCAGTGATGGTCAGGATCTGTTAACCCCCTTTGCTACAAGGCCTGCTAAATGGTGGAAAGATTTCTTTGTTTATATGATCAAGCAGAATGTTGATTTATCAGTTTTGCAATTTTTTTATCAGCAGCGGGTTAGTACCAATGTCCCGCTTGAAGATAATGAACGAAATGCCTACGTCCGCCGTCTACAGCAGGCTAAATTATGGGATCTTGCCTATTCTTCCTGGGTTAGTGGGCTTTCTGCTGACGAATTTGCCCTGATCGGTTCGGTTTACGATGGGGGTTTTGAAAGTACACGGCATGATACAGGCTTTGACTGGTATTTCAGACAGTCAAAGCAAGCCAGAATCAGCCTGGGCAGAACGCATGGCATCGCAGGTAAGCGTGCCCTGCATATTGTATTTAAAAACCGTAAAGCGACTCGTTTTAAGAACGTTTGGCAGCGTTTATTGTTAGAACCGGGGCGACAGTACCAGGTAGTCATGAGGGCGCGTGTCGATAATCTGGAAAACCCCCAGGGGCTGACCTGGAAAGTTGTTTGTGCGGATGAAAAAACGCAGTTGTTAGCCAGCAGTCCTCCGTTTAGGGGAACTAAAAAATGGCATGACATATCGTTTGAATTTTCTGTACCAGAGCAAGGCTGTGACTCACAAGTCATTCGACTTGAAGCTGTTAGTAAGTATCACCATGAACAATTTTTCAAAGGCGGTATCTGGTTTGATGAGTTGAATATATTACCCCTGACTCCTGATAGTAAACCTGCCTCCAGCAAGCTATGATTGAAAATAAAAGCAAGATGTCTATTAAATCCCTCACGTTTTTGACGGGGATGCTGGTCTTTTTAGCTCCCCTGTTTATGAATCAGTACAAGGAGATATTTGAACTGGGTGCTGCTGTCACGGGGATAGTGATGCTAACGGTTTTATTCTGGGGGCTACCTGGCTCGGTAAAGACGGGTTATCTCTATGGTACTTATGTGGCACTGGCTACACTGTTTGTAGCTATCTATCTTGTTCCCTTTCCGGATGTAATCCACTGGAATGAATTACCTGGCAGGTCGCTTTATGCAGATGTTGCCAATTTTATTTCAGCTCAGGGAGTAGAGATCGCTTATCCCTCATTATCATTGATTCCAGGCAATACCCAGCGTGCACTTTTCTACCTTGTTCCGGTGTTAGCTCTGTTTCTGGTAGTGATGAGTCTGCCGAGAAGATCTGTGAAAACGCTGGTAAGTGTGTTTCTAGTGGTTGTGTTTTTTGAGTCTGCACTGGGTATTATTCAATATGCATCAGGTTCGGATGCTTTCTATCTTGGCAATAAGGAACATGGTAATACTGCTAGTGGTACTTATCGTAACCGTGATCACTTTGTGGCTTTGCTGGAGATGGCATTACCACTGGCAATAGGGATAATGGTTGCTCCGTTTATTTCTCGTTCTGATAGTGACGAAAGAAAAAGAGACAGGGAAAGTGTTTTAAGTAGCACACTTACCCTGTCTCTTGTAATTATTTTAATGCTACTGGCTTCTTTTTTCTCAGCTTCACGTGCTGGGATTGGTCTGGTGGTTTTGGGTTTAATGTTGTCGGCATTTATTTTTGCGTATTATGTTGGAAAAATTAAATCACTCGGATTTTTATTGATTGCCAGCATCGTTGGTATGGGGGTCGCGTTTAATGTTGGAATTATCCCTATTTTAAACCGTTTTGCCAGTGATCCTATGGAGGATGAGAGATGGCGTATTTTCGAAAATAGTCAACGACTTATCAGTGAAATGTTTCCATGGGGAAGTGGTCCAGGCACATTTCCTCAAGTCTATAGAGCGTTCCAGCCAATAGAGCAGCCACATTTTGTGAATCATGCCCATAATGACTATATTGAACTCATCTCGGATATGGGGGTATTTGGTGTGTTGATTATCGCAGGCTTTGCTGTGCTTTATCTTGCGCGCTGGGTTAGCCTGCTACGCAGCCAACGTCATGGAACTTTCAAAAGTCTACAGATTGGTGCCGGTATTGGAATATTCCTGTTGCTACTGCACAGCTATGTAGATTTCAACCTGCACCAAATGGCAAATGCATTAATCTTTGTTTTTCTGGCAGCTATTTTCTTTCACGTCAATCGAGATAAGCAAGGGTATTAATCTGCTGCAAGATTACATCAGGCTGGGTATAGTCGATATTTATCATCGAATAATCCCCTTTGTTTGCTAGTACCAGGCTGGGGAAACCCTGAACACCCAGTGATTTTGCCATGTGAATTTCATCCAGTAAGATTTGTTGTGTTTGTTCACTGACAAGATCCCTGGCGAATAAATCAGTATCTAGTCCAAGTTTGTCCGCAAGCTGCACCAGTATTTTACTCTCTGATGGATTTATTGCCTTGAGGTAGTAGGCTTGCTGAATTGCCAGAATCATTACCTGTTCCAGTGAGGGATTTTGCTGGCGAGCTGCAATGATCGCCCGGCATGCCGGATATGTAGACCTCTTTGGAGTGTTTTGTATCCAGAAGTCAAAGTTGAAAGTAGTAGCAGGGATTTGTTGCTGGATGGTTCTCCAGATAGCAGAAATTTTTTGCTGCATCGCATCAGGCATTGGCTGGCTTGTGTCTGCTGCCAGCCCACCCAGTAGTGAGACTACAGAGACATTTTCAGGCAGAGCCTTTTGCACTTTTAGCCAGGTAGGGCGAAAGCCCCAACACCAACTGCACATAGGGTCATGTACATAATAGAGTATTGTTTTTCCCGGCTGCATGAAAAACCAGTGGTTATTGACAATCGCTATATTTCGGCTAGCAATTGTTGATGAATTTCTTTATCAAGGCGAGCGCCGAAAGTTGAAACGACTTTGGCAGCAGCTTTATTTGCCAGTCTTCCAGCTTGTTCATCACTTAGTCCGTGGGTAATGCCATAAAGGAATGCACCAGCAAACATGTCTCCAGCACCATTGGTGTCAATGGCTTCAACAGGCTCTGAGGGTACGTCAACCTTTTTACCATTAGTAATAATTGAAGCCCCTTTTTTGCCTAAAGTAATTACCAGTTTGCCTACTTTTGGCGCAATGGTGGCAATTGCTTCATCCAGGTCATCAGTCTCCGCAAAGGTGAGAGCTTCCTCTTCATTGCAAAATAGCAGGTCAACACCGTCAGCGAATATTTCCTTTATGCCATCACTAAAATACGTCACCATCGAAGGGTCAGAAAATGTCATCGCGGTCTTTACGCCATTTTCTGCGGCAACCTTTCTTGCTTTTATTGCAGCGGCTCTGGAAATATCAGAAGTGACCAGATAGCCCTCGATGTAAAGGTACTCAGCCTGTTTCAATTCATCCAGGTGAAGCTCGGCTTCGGAGAAGTCAGAAGTAATACCCAGAAAAGTATTCATGGTGCGCTCGGCATCAGGTGTTACCATCACCATACATTTCCCGGTGCTACCATCACAGCGAACATCTTTAAGGCGTGTGTCAACACCGGCAGCATGCAGGTCTTTCATATAAAAGCTCCCCTGCTCATCATTGGCAACTTTACACGCATAAAAGGTTTTGCCGCCAAACTGGCTGATGGCAACAATACTATTGGCAGCCGAGCCGCCGCCAGCACGCTTCTTTAAACCGAATGAATCTTTTAAGGTCTGTAACAATTCTACATGCGCATCTTCATCGAGTAAGGACATCACTCCCTTTTCAATATTATGTGATTTCAGGAACTCGTCAGTGACTTCAAATTCTTTGTCTACCAATGCATTACCGATAGCATAGACATGATATTTCATAGCTTTCCCCTGTGGAAAATGAATGGGATAAAAATTGTCTGTATCCTAGCGATTAACTGGTTCAGCTTCCAGTCATTTATCGGTATAATTACCCATAGAAGATGCAAACAGCAACCATTCAGGTTGGAATACCCGTGAATGCCCATATGTAAAGCTCATGCGGAATGAACAGAACAACGGCAGGTCAATTTATAAAGATACAACAGGCAGGTCTACACACGGTTATTCCCTTCTTAAATCTAATTTTACAATGCATCCAATTAACAGAGGCAAAAGTATCAATGGCTGATGATACCGACCATCAGAATGATTCAGGATTAGCGGTTGAAGAAACCCGTCCTGATGTAAAGGAACCGAAGCTCTACAAAGTTATACTTCTTAACGATGACTTCACACCAATGGAGTTCGTCGTTGAGATACTAGAATTATTCTTCGGTTTGGATCGCGAGTTAGCGACACGCATTATGCTGAATGTACATACCAAGGGCAAAGGCATCTGTGGCGTCTATACTCGCGACATAGCAGAAACAAAGGTTGCTCAGGTGAACCAGTTCGCCAGAGAAAATGAACATCCACTGTTATGCACAATGGAGGAAAACTAAACAGGTTATTGCGGGTTCAGGTTAACGCCAGGGAGGTAACCCGGCACTCGCTCCGAAGGATTTGTGATTAGCTTGTAGCTATTCAGCGTAACCTGTAACTGCACAGAGTGTCCTCGTGTTGTTCAGAGCAAGGCGAAAGTGCGGAGTTTATAAGTATAAATGAGCACTTTCAACTTGGCTATTGAGAAACACGAGGGGAAGGCTGAGTAGTTACATAGTTTTCATAATAATTTTAGTCGTTGTGAGGGTAAGAGAGTTCCCATAAGTTATTAGGAACTCAGGAATATAACAAGGGAGTAATCATGCTTAGTACAGAAGTTGAATTTTCAATCAATACGCTATTCCGGGAAGCACGCGAAAAACGGCACGAATTTGTTACGGTAGAACACCTGCTTTATGCCATGACCAGCAATCCTAATGCAGCCGAAGCATTGCGAGCCTGCGGTGTTGATATTCTCTTGTTACAGTCCGAACTAGGTAGTTTTATCGAGGATAGTACCCCAGTATTGTCAAGTGATGATGAGCGTGATACGCAGCCAACCCTGGGTTTTCAACGTGTCATCCAGCGCGCTGTCTATCATGTTCAGGCATCCGGAAAAGAAGAGGTGTCTGGAGAAAATATTCTCATTGCCATTTTTGGTGAACCGGAATCCCATGCCGTCTATTACTTGAACAAACAGAATATGACGCGACTGGATCTTGTCAATTATGTTTCACACGGGGTTAAAAAATATGAACAAGAGCCCTCTCTAAAAGACTTGATAGGTGAAGAAGACACAGATCCGAGCTTGGAAACAGATACTGAAAATACTGAACCCACGGAGTCTCCACTTGAAAAATTTGCTACAAACCTGAATCAAAGAGCTCGGGAAGGCAAGATTGACCCACTTATTGGTCGTGATGATGAGGTAGAGCGTACTGTTCAGGTGCTTTGCAGGCGGCGCAAAAATAATCCGCTACTCGTCGGTGAAGCAGGTGTTGGTAAAACTGCAATTGCTGAAGGCCTTGCCAAACGCATCGTTGATGGTCAGGTTCCTGAAGTATTGTCCAGCGCGATTATTTATTCACTTGATCTCGGAGCACTGGTAGCTGGTACCAAATATCGTGGAGATTTTGAAAAACGCTTAAAAGCAGTGCTCAACCAGATTAAAAATGAAGATGATGCGATTCTTTTCATCGATGAAATTCATATCATTATTGGTGCAGGTGCAACATCAGGTGGCACTATGGATGCCTCCAATCTGATTAAGCCTGTACTGGCAAATGGCGAGCTTAAGTGTATTGGATCAACAACGTATCAGGAATATCATGGTGTATTTGAGAAAGACCGTGCATTGGCGCGTCGCTTCCAGAAGATAGATATTAATGAGCCAAGCGTAGCTGATACGATCAAAATCCTGCAAGGGCTAAAAAGTCGTTTCGAAACGCATCACAAGGTCAAATATACTAACCCTGCGTTAAAGACAGCAGCAGAACTGTCAGCTCGCTATATCACAGATCGTCATTTACCCGATAAGGCAATAGATGTCATTGATGAAGCCGGAGCCAACAGGCAATTGCAACCTGGCAAGTCACGCAAGAAAACGATTTCGGTTAAAGATATCGAGGCTATTGTTGCCAAGATTGCACGTATTCCTCCAAAAACCGTATCGACTTCCGATATGGATGTTCTGAAACGACTGAGCACCAACCTGAAACGTGTGGTGTTTGGACAGGATGATGCTATTGAGCAACTGGTCACAGCCATCAAGATGGCACGTTCAGGATTGCGTGAAGACAACAAAACCATTGGCTCATTCCTGTTTGCCGGTCCAACAGGCGTTGGTAAAACTGAAGTGACCAGGCAGTTGGCTGAGCATCTGGGAATTGAGCTGTTACGCTTTGATATGTCAGAGTACATGGAGCGTCATACAGTATCCCGCTTGATTGGTGCGCCTCCTGGTTACGTTGGTTTTGATGAGGGTGGTTTGTTAACAGAAGCAGTCATGAAAAACCCGCACTGTGTTTTATTGATGGATGAAATCGAGAAAGCACACCCGGATGTATTCAATATTCTGTTGCAGGTCATGGATAATGGTACA
>JALVFC010000234.1 GCA_027030285.1 Thiotrichaceae bacterium
CTGGTTTAGCAAAGAACAAATTGATGATGTCGCTAACGATCTGGGTGTCAGCACCAAAGACGTTATCGAGATGGAAAAGCGTATGAATGGAACTGACATCGCCTTTGACCTGTCACCAGGTCAGGATGAAGACACCCATGCATACTCACCCAGCCAGTATCTTGAGCACCATGCCGAAGACCCCGCAGATGCACTGGAAAGTGAAGACTGGGAGTCTCATACAAAGCAGCTTTTCGCCTCCGCACTCAATGAACTAGATGATCGCAGCAAAGATATTATCAGCAAGCGCTGGTTAAATGAGCCAAAAGCAACCCTGCAAGACCTGGCAGGCGAGTATCAGGTTTCAGCCGAGCGTATCCGTCAGCTTGAGGCTGCTGCCATCAAAAAAATCAAGGCTGCTGTAGTTATTGATGCCTGAGTCATACGTTATCAATAACTAACGTAATCTATAAAAGAAAACGAAACAGGATGTGCGACTTCAGTCGCGCCAGCGGAGATTATTAGCTGCTCTTCTGCGCGACTGAAGTCGCACGTCCTGAATAGCATTTCATCGTTTCTGCACAATCAAATTTCCCTGATAAATACGCCACCCGGTGCACTTAAAACCCTTTTATACACTATAATAGAAATCAGACCTTGGCGGGTTGCTCCTTTTTCTGGTTACACAGGTGCTTGCCCTACTTTTTAAAAAACAACGTAACTACTCAGTGCAATTAATATGTAAGACGGTAAGTTATTGATTATTAGGCTTCGGCAGCAGAGATGCTGCCGCAGAGCTTACAGGGATGTATTTACAGCGTCCCTAATAATCAACAACTTACCGCATCAACGGTTTATCGCGCTGAGCAGTTACTAAACAACAAATCAATCGCTCGGAGACTAATCATGAAAATACAAATTACAGCATTTGCCGCCCTTATCGCTCTTGCAGGCACTGCATCAGCAGACTGGATGGACGGTTTTAATTCAGGAAATACCCAGGGAAGCGGTACGGGTAATGCATCAGGCTGGGGGACTGGTCAGGGATCGGGGGCTGGTAATACCCAGGGAAAGGTTAATGGCTGGGGTACAGGGAAAGGTGATGCCGATGGCACGATTGACTTTGAAATCAAATTCAAAGGCAAAGGGCGTACCAATATGGACACAAAAGGATCTGCCAATGGTGAAGGTCAGGGATCAGGCAATACCGCATCAAACTGGGCTGGCAGCGGCAACACAGCTGGCAATACCGCCATGAGTGGTACAGGATCCAACAACAACTCAGGTTATGGTGGTTCTATGCCATGGAACAACAATAACAACGGCTGGAACATGCCATGGAATAACAACAACAACGGCTGGAGCATGCCCTGGAGCAACAACAATAACAGCTGGCACATGCCATGGAACAATAACAGCAATGGCTTTGGCGGAAGCTCAATGCCGTGGAACTGGAATAACAACAGTGTTCCTGTATATGGTTACGCGCCTTACGGCTATGGTTATGCTCCTGCATATGGCTATGCGCCCTACGGCTACATGCCTGCTGCACCACGACCAGTAGCACCCGCACCTCAGCCAGCACAGCAAGCCGCCCCCGCGAAAAAATAAACAGGGTTGCTATTTTGGGAGTGTGACCTTTGATGACACTGTGCCATTTGCCACCACAGTGCCATCAAAGGCGCGGCTAAAGCCGCACATCCTGAGCTGGGAGCGATTACACGACTGGTTACAGGTTATATGTAGGGTGCGCCGACGAAGGAGGCGCACCATAAGGCGTTATTCAGCTTATGCATGATTACAGAAATGTTACTTTTTTGGCATAGATGACAAACTGATAACCTGCTAGAATTCGCGCGTGTTTTCCCCTCATACTCACTTCACTCAATGAATCAGCTGGAACGTCGTACTGCCGCTGCATTAGCTGCTGTGTATTCAGTCAGAATGCTCGGTCTGTTTATGATACTGCCAGTCTTGCCACTCTATAGTCAGACACTGGAAAACGTCACCCCATTTCTGATTGGTCTTGCCATAGGCATTTATGGCTTAACACAGGCAACTTTCCAGATTCCCCTCGGTTTACTGTCTGACAAAATAGGTCGCAAACCGGTAATAGCAGGCGGCTTGTTGCTCTTTGCACTAGGCAGCGTAGTCGCCGCTCTGGCACACGACAACATCTACCAGATTATCGCCGGTCGTGCCTTGCAGGGCATGGGAGCCATCGCAGCGGCAACTATGGCAATGGCTGCCGACCTGACCAGAGAAGAACACCGTGCCAAAGTCATGGCATCCATCGGCATGACGATTGGTGTTGCCTTTTCGGTCGCCATGGTAATAGGTCCCGTGCTGAATGAACACTTTGGTATTTCAGGTATTTTCTGGATTACTGCCGGTCTGGCATTAACAGGCGTGCTACTGGTGCTATTTGCCGTACCGACTCCCGCCAGAACGATTGCCCACCGTGATGCTGGCATTATGAGCGGCTATCTCAAGCCAGTCTTAACCAGCTTGTCACTGCTACGTATGGATCTGAGCGTATTCCTGTTGCATATGACAATGACGGCAAACTTTACCGTAATCCCGGTAATACTGAACAAGGAACTGGGCTTTGCCAATATCGATCACTGGAAAGTTTATCTTCCCGTGTTTATTCTCTCTTTCATTCTCTCTATACCACAGATCATCATTGCCGAAAAGTACCAGAAAATAAAACCCTTACTGTTACTCTCAATCATTATCGTTGGCATCGCACAAATCATAATGGGCAGCAGTCACGCATCTTTTTATCCCATGCTATTTGCCTTTTTACTGTTCTTTATTGGCTTCAACTTTATGGAAGCAGTATTACCCTCACTGGTCGCCAAATATTCCAACGTAAGCACCAAAGGAACTGCAATGGGCGTATTTAGCACAGCACAATTCGGCGGCATCTTCTTCGGCGGCATAGCAGGAGGCTATATTGCAACACACTGGGGACGCAGCGAAGTGTTGTATATGGGATCAGTCATAGCAGCAATATGGCTACTATTCACACTCAGCTTGCCCAAACCCGTATTCTACAA
>JALVFC010000235.1 GCA_027030285.1 Thiotrichaceae bacterium
CAACCCAGATAAAATAACTGATCACCAGCGCCCACAGCAGGGCAGAAACCGAATATTTTACAGCCAGTGGCATCCAGGCAATCGAAGACCAGAATGCCTCCACAAACGCCGCCATAATGGTCATGGTCGCTGTGCCATACATAATCTTCATACTCACCTTGCCATTGTCAATGAGCGCACGGATACGAGATTTCCTACCTGGTTTAATGAGTGCTGCACCCAGCTTGAGTCCGGCAACGGTTGAAAACACCATAGCCGTCAATTCCAGCGAAGCATGACCGCAGACAAAGCCCCAGAACGTATCAACATAGCCTATCTGGGTGAGATGTCCCGCTACTGCACCGATGAAAAATCCATTGAACAGCGTGAAAAACAGTGTACCAAGCCCAAACAGCAAACCACCCGCAAAGGTACGAAAATCAATACTCGTGTTATTTAAAATATAATGACCAAACATGAGCACGTCACTGTCCGCTTCACGTTCACGACCAAAACGCTCATGCAGCGATGGATCGTACATACCCTCAATGCTGCGTACAGTATTACCATCCAGCACTGAATACACCATGTCAGGATAAAACTGTAACCAGATGATCATGCCAAAAAAAGGCACCACGAAAAGCAGCGTGGAAATCAGCAGCAGTTTGCGCTCCTGGCGGATGAGTGAAGGAAAGGTAACAGTAAAATATTCAATAATGCTGCGCAAAAAATGTGTGTGAGTTTCATATAAATACTGATGTCCCAGCGTCACCATCTGATTCAGGCGTTCAATTAACAGTGGGCTGTAAAGACGGCTTTTGGCTATGGCAAGGTGATGACAGATCTGCCGATATTGCTGTGGCAAATCTTCCATCTGTGGCGGGCTGGCTTGCTCACCTTTCAGCTTTTTCCAGGCATGAGGGTTGGCTTTATAGGTCAGCCACTCTTCAAAGTGCTGCCAAAGTCCCTCATGCTGCTTGACGAAAGGCTCCTGCTTGGAGGCACTCATGTTTTACCAACCAGTGTTTTAGCTATGGCATACAAATATTGCGCAGGGTTTTGCTGACCTGCAACCAGTGGGCCTGTAAATTCGGCAAGCTCTTTAGTGCGCTCCTCGTGTAGTGAGCCAAGCCGATTAGCGAAACTGATAATGCTTTGCTGCTCCTTGAGTGAGAGTGCAATGGGAAGCTGTTGTGCAGGGAGCTTGTCCAGTTCGTCATTTTGTACCGGCTTTTCAGAATCAACGGGTTTATACAACACAACTGTATTTGCAACCAGATCCCCAAGGCGCTGAAACTTGTTATTCAACATCATGGAAACAAAACCAAAACCATACAGGGCAGGGAAGAAGTCAATAAAGCGGATAATATTACGTACCATAGAAGCCCCCACAGCAACTGGCGCACCGTTTTCCTGCGCCACATAAATTCCAAAGGCTTTTTTCCCCGGTGTCTGCCCGTTCTTCAACACCTCAAAAAAAACCGGATAAAACCACTCAATCAAAAAAATGCCAATCAAAGCGATACCTACGCCAAAGTTACCCAACAAATTTGCTAGAAAAGCAATCACGATATACATAAAGATACGAATCAGGATATCAATAGACCAGGCATACATGCGCGGCACTGGCCCGGCGGGAGTAAGATGAAGGTGGATGCCCTCTGGAGTGGCAACCGAATAGCTGGTGTCAATTTGTATCATGTTGAAAAATTATGAGGTTTGCTGAATGCCCTTTATTGTGATTGTGATATTAACCAGAGTATTTTGCCTTGTTGTGGGTGATATATCCAATATTTTAGAGAATCTATGCAGGAAGTAGCGGATTCAGGTTATAAATTCTCCGTGCTTAGAATACATCAACAAGGCATACCGTTTGTGCAGAGCAAGGAACAAGAAGTCAACATGTGTGGCTTTGCTTTTAACGCGCTTTACAAACCGAGTAACTTATCCAGTTTTCCCTCGTATTCGAGCATTAATAATTCGTCTTCTCCACCGATATACGCGTCGTTAATGAATATCTGGGGGTAATATTTAAGCCCGGAGCGGCGAATCATTTCGTTTTTTTCAAGTGGCATCAGATCAATCAGGTGATCAGTAAATTCAATATTTTTATTTGCCAGGAAGTCACGGACATTATTGCATTTTCTGCCGTTTAGTGTGCGGTATATTTCGATTTTTGTTGTCATGGTTACCTGTCCCCTGATAACAAAAAGTTAATATAGGGTGCATATGTCAGTACCTGCCCCTGTGCAAAACCCAGGTTGTTAAATGTTTCAGCCACTTGACTCAGGGACTTTACGTCATCAGGGTTTGCTTTGAGGTCATTCAAGGCAGACAGGAATGAATCTATTTCTGGAGTATCTACATACTGCTGCAACATTTCTATCGACTCACTAAGCCCGTTGACATCGACCTTTTTGTTTCTCACGCGCAGACGGCCGAAATCTTCTTCGATAATTCGCTGCTGCATGGTGTTTACGAAGTCTTCGAAGGTTTTCTTGTCGGGCTTGTCCAGAAACATTTCAACCAGTGGCTCCTGGTTCACCTGGCTGATAAATGAAAGCGTTGAGCCTGCTATTACAGGCTTTGAGTCCAATACGCTTAAAACAACGCTCATGGACTGGGTTTTAAAGGGTGATCGAATGGAGAGCTGCACCTCGCTATCGACAAGGGTAAATTCCCGTGTGCCTTTAATAGGGTGTTTCTGTAACAGTGTTGGATTCATAATGCCTGGATGCCATTAATAATTTGACAGCAAGCGTATCCAGACATTCAGGAATGGTCAAGTAGGTAATCGTATTCGTGAAGAGTATCAGTGGAAAGAAGTGGATAATTGATTGTGGCGAGATGGGAAGCGGGTGGAGACAGGATTGTCTCCACCACATCTAACAAAGTTGCTGTATTGGTATCAGTTTACTTTACTTCAACTTCGGCAGCGTCTGATTCGCCTTTGTTGTCTGTCCAGGATAGCTTGACCTTGTCGCCAGCTTTGCCTTTGTAAGAGAAAGACAGGTATGGATTTTTGGAAATAGAAGTATTCCAGTCTGCGCTCAGTACA
>JALVFC010000236.1 GCA_027030285.1 Thiotrichaceae bacterium
CTTTGGGTTATTTGAAACTACTTTGCGGAATGCGCCGTATTGATATTACCAGCTAACAGCAGGCTGCCTGAGGTAGCCTGCTGACTGGAACAATTAATAACCGCTCACATAGTCCTAGATGATCTGATGGCAAAAATTATTCCCATTTTTTTGGAATAAATTTTGTACTACGAGCATCTTTAGTTATTCATGCATCTTATGCCTTGGGAGGATCACACATGTTGGATTTTTTTCGCTCCAGGAAACTGGACAAGCAGCTGGCCGATCACCGACCTCGCTTATACCGGCTGGCTGTATCCTGGTGCAGTGACGCGATGCTGGCAGATGATCTGGTTCAGGAAACGCTGAATAAAGCACTACTTAAACAGCACCAGCTGGAAGATTTCTCGCATATGGATGCATGGCTATTCAGGATTTTGCATAATTGCTGGATGGGCTATCTGCGAGTCCACAAGCCATCCATTGATATTGATGATGTGAGTCTGGTTAATGATCAGGAACCGGAACAACACTATACTGAAGACCAAATTATTCAACGGGTACGATACGGCATTGAAATGTTGCCTTTGATCCAGAGACAGGTTATTACCTTAATTGATCTGGAAGGGTGTAGTTATACGCAAGTTGCTGTTATTCTGGATATTCCAGTAGGGACAGTTATGAGTCGCCTGAGTCGTGCCAGAGGTTTGTTAAAAAGACACTTGATAGGGGTGCATAAAATAGCAGCTGCGCATAGTCATCTATCGCGAAGCCATTTAAGGAGTGTTAAATGAAAAAAGAAAATGACACTACATACATTTCAGAAAACAGGGCAGTGGAAGAAATGTTACATGCCCTGGCTGATGGACAGCTGGACACTGAGGAAAGGGAAGAGATACTGTCGTTACTGGAGAGTGATTCTGAGCTAAGTGGTGAGATGTGTGATATTTACCGCATTAAGGATCTGGTGCAGACAGCCTACCCATTAAGTGAGTTTAAACGAAAGCCTGCTACAGTCTTTAAGGTAGAGGGTGGCTTTCTGGCAAAAGTGGCTTCTTACCTGTTTGCTGTTGTGCTCGCTTTTTCAGCGGGTTATATGTTCAAAACTGAGTTTACCGAGCCTTCTGAACTGGGTGTGACCCTGGCAAATACACCTGTTCAGAACAACAAGGTGATTTTATTTTTGAGGTCCTCTCAGCCTGAAAAATTCACCCAGGCATTAGCAAAAGCAGAAACCTATGCCAAACAGTTTGCGAATACCGACGGCAAGGTTTATGTCGTCACCAGTGCCGAAGGTGTCAATCTTCTCAGGTCACAGACCTCTCCCTATTCTCATGAAATAAAAGAGCTATCTGACCTTTATCCTTCCGTAAATTTTGTTGCCTGTAATAATACACTTTACCAGTTCAAGAAAGCTGGCAAGCCTATTGAGTTGATAGACAGTGCCAAGGTAGCACCTTCTGCTGTCGAGTTTGTGGTGGATCATTTGCAAAAAGGCTGGCGTTATATCGCGATTTAGCCTGCTTTTTTTTTGCTTCCAGTAGCTTGAACAAAAATAGTAATTTCTGTAGAGTGTGCCTATAAATTAAACAATACAAGGGCTTGCACATGAAGTACTCACTCTCGGCATCTGCTGCGGCGTTTCTGTTTCCATTGTTTTTACTGGCAGCCTGTGGTGGTGGCGGAGACTCTGCAAACCCATCTACTCCTGTCGCAACAAAAACATCACCTCCCCAGAAAATCGGCTTTAATTTACCATCCACTCTGGTTACTTCTTCATCTGTAAATCGCTCTGCCAACTTTGCCGCAAAGCAGGTTAAAGCGAATAAGTCAGCCGCACAGGAAAGTGTTCCAGGTTTGCCATCTTCACCCCAGATACTACAGACAAAAAGCTATGCGTTTGATGAGTTTAAAATAACGTTAAGCGATGCCAACTGGCGCCGTCTGAACACCAATGTTTCACTGTTATATCTGGATTCAATTTGGTCTCA
This sequence comes from Thiotrichaceae bacterium, assembly GCA_027030285.1. Classification (GTDB taxonomy): domain Bacteria; phylum Pseudomonadota; class Gammaproteobacteria; order Thiotrichales; family Thiotrichaceae; genus HyVt-477. Next base: position 1,971 of record JALVFC010000236.1, read on the forward strand.
AATTGAGCAAAACTGTGCATCTGTTCCAGTTGATACAGCCTGTACGATTGGAGCGAATACAGTAGTTAGATAGCTTATACCTGAATCATTAACACTTCACTACAGCATATGGAAGGTAGTTAGGAGCTTGTCCGAGAACTAAGTTTTTTAAAATTTTAATCAATATATAGTGGTCATTGTGCTAAAAGAACACTATATGTTGCTTCTGTATTTTTTAAAAGCTAGTTCCCGGACAGCCTCCTAGCGCTTTGGTCCAATCTTATTTTCTGTACCCTCAAGTATATTCCTGATATTACTTCGATGTCTCCAGAAGATAATGAGGACAATCAGAGAGATGCCCAGAGCAATGGCAGTATTCCCTGTCACAAGATAAAAGATAAGTGGCGCCAGCAAGTTTGCAATGAGCGCGGCTAATGAAGATATCTTCAAGATTTTTGCTACAAATAGCCAGATGATCACAACAGCCATGCCTGCAAGCCAGTGTATGCCGACATATGCACCAATGGCCGTGGCTACACCCTTACCACCACGAAAGTGATAATACAGCGGATAGATATGCCCCAGAAAGGCTGCCAGCCCGGTTAGCATCACCCATTCTGCACTCATCCCCAGAACAAACCGGGCAACCAGTACCGGAATCAAGCCTTTAAGTACGTCCCCAAGTAGCGTAAAAAAAGCAGCCTTTTTACCGCCATGACGCAGTACATTAGTTGCTCCTGGGTTTTTGGAGCCAACTGTGCGCGGGTCTGGCAATCCCATCAGTTTGCAGGTAACAATGGCGGTTGAGATAGAGCCAAGCAAATAGGCTATTAGTACCCATAAATAAGGCAGGAATTCAGCGGGCATAAGTCTTTCCATTTAGGTAGAATACGCCATCTTAACAAGTGAAAGGCATGAATTAAACCTGGAAAGCAACTACTCAGCATGATAAACAGCGTAGGCGGTAAGTTATTGATTATTAGGGGCGCTGTTAAAGACATCCCTGTAAGCTCTGCGGCAGCATCCCTGCTGCCGAAGCCCTAATAATCAATAACTCACCGCCTTACATACAAT
>JALVFC010000237.1 GCA_027030285.1 Thiotrichaceae bacterium
ATTCTTTGCTTCCTTTCAACATTTGCATACTCACAGTGAAATCGCTGTTATATCCTCAAAATCCTCAGATGTGTGCCGGGCAAAAGACTTCTTGCATCATACTGACCAGCTTCAAAATGCGCCTGTCGCCAACACTGTAAAATACCCTATTGGCATCTTTACGGGAAGTAAGTACACCTTTATCACGCAAAATCGCAAGGTGTTGGGAAATATTACTTTGTGATGTGCCGACAATATCTACAATTTCCTGCACACTAACCTCTTGATCTCCAAGCACACAAAGGATTTTGAGTCTCAGGGGATGTGAGATGGCTTTTAGAGATCTAGATGCGCGCTCTACATCTTCATCTTTTGCCAGTAGCTGAGAAGCTACTGCACAGCTATCACCCAAATTAGAGTATTCCATGTTAGCCATGTGAACGAGTCCCTAGTTAATATTAGAATTCCGGTATAATATAATATACTTACCTAATAATGTCACTCTTTTACTGATCACGCCTTGCCAAAAGTGGTGCTATATAACGCAACTGCTTACCTTGGAACTCGCAGAATCTGTCCTACCCTGATTAGATTCGGATCTACAATGCTGTTTTTATTCGCCTCATACAAACGTACAAAATTATCACCACTTCCGTAAACACGTAATGCGATTTTATATAAAGATTCTCCTGGCTGTACGATAACCGTCTCTACTGCATCTGAGATGTTGCTACTAGCAGTCCGGGTGATTGTTACTGTGCCTGATTTTGATTTTTCCGGCTTTAACGAGTTACTATATTCACTTGCCTTATTATCCGGTTGTTTCAAATAATCGTTGTCTGCTTTGCCCACGAGCTTTTTCAGTGTTTCTTCTGCCTGCTTAACTTTATTTGCAGCCACACCTCTCTGCTCAGACGTAGCAAGATCCTTCATTGCTGCATCAACAGCAGTACGTAAATCATCCATATTCGCACCATTTAATAGTGCAGACGACACCATACCTTCCAGTTTGCTATCTGTTTGTTTTTCATCACTGGCATCAGCAGCCCCCAAAATATCTGATAACTGCTTCGCGACAGACTCAGACAGTGCATCCACATCTGTATTTGCAATTGGAGTAACTTCTGGCTCCGCCACAACTGGCGTATCTGTATTTTCATCCTTCATCACTGTTTCACTGGCTTCCCCGCTTAACATATCCAGTTCACTTTCGGAGGCTTTTAATTCACCTTCTGCAACAACTGAAGTACTTAAGCCAAAGGCCATTATCGCACTTAATAAAGCTATATTTTTCACACTTTCCTCCTCTCCCTTTTCTTCCGTAACACTATGGGGTAACTGTTGTAAAACCTAGTTGCTGCCAGGCCTGCATCCCGTCACGATACCAGTACAGCTTATTATCTGGATAACCAATAGCTTCAAGGTTTCTCAATGCCTTGGGTGATTGACCACACCATGCACCATTACAGAAGAGCATTAACTTACGTGCATTTGTAAAATCCCACTTACCGTCATTTTCTGTTGCACCAAGCAGCTTCAGAATCTTCGCTGTATGCTTATTTTCCACGCCCTTGCTTAGAACGGTAAAGGGAATGTTTACAGCACCAGGAATGGTGCCTTTCTCAAACCACTCGGGCATTCTGGCATCAACCAGCAACCCCTTATTGTTTCTTACTTCATTATCAAGAAAATCCAGCAACTCCAACTCACCAACGGTAGTTATTTTTTCTGATAATTTAATAGGGTTTATACAAAAAGGAGGGCAAACACGAGAAGTTTTTGAAAAACTGTTTGTCAGACGATGCTTCGTATCCTGGTTTCGCTCAATACGTACTGTTTTACCATTGTGCTGAACATCCAGATAAGATAGTTCTCTGGTAATTTTAACCTTATAGTCTTCCTCATCCTGTGCGGCTACCGGACCAACCATGAGTAACGAAACTAGAACAACAGCCCAATGTACAGGCTTCAATAACTTTTGCGAATACTTCATTTTTTCCCTCACTTTTGATGATTAAGCCAATAACAGGCTTACTGATTTTTATCGGTATTATTGATTTTTTTCTCAACTGCTTGCTGAATATCTTCCTGGACAGAATCCTCTACCGCCCCCTGAATAGAGCTTTTCAGATCAAATAATGCTCTTTGAGGCGGCTCTTCTTCCCGAGCTTCAATTTCCTTCGCGGTAGTACTGGACACCTGTGACTCAACACTTTGCCCTGCATCCGTCGCCTCTTTGGAAAAACGCATGAAGTACAAGTATCCTCCCACTATAATGACAGCAACCAGTGTTAACAGTATCAGAATATTTTTATTCATTTATACACCTCTAATACATCTTGCAAGCAACAGTTCCTGTCTCTCCAAACTTACCTTGTACGCTTCATGAGTATTCTCATGGACTTGCGTAAAAGCTCTACCGCATGCGCCACATCGCTGATTTCATCTTTGCTGTCAACTTTCACCGGTGTATCCATATCTCCCGCGCTTAACTTTTCCACACCCTCTTTTAAACTAATGAGTGGTCGGGTAATTGAGTTGGATAGAATAATAGCCAGCAAAAAGGCCAGTAGCAAAGCAGCGATAGCTATACCCAGAAATATCAGAAAATAATCCTTAAGCGGTTTAAACAGGACCGATTTAGACTGTACGCTGAATAATGTACCCAACGCATGCTCATTATTTTGTATGGTAATAGGGTTGTAAACCAAGATATTGTCATCAGTTTCTATATAGTTGAGCTTTCTCACTCCTTTTAAGCGCTTAATCATTTCCTTGTTTTCTTTAAAGAAGTTATCGCCTGTATCGAGGTCACGCTGACTACCCCATGCTTTACTTTTGTCAGGGTGATAATAGTAATATCCCTCCCGGTCGACAAACATAAGCTGCTCTCCAGGCTTGCTCTGTTCCTTGATGATATTGAGAATCTGATTGCCATCAACATTCAGAACGATGATCCCCCTCAGTACATCATCTTTGTCAAATACAGGAGTCGCATAGCGAATAGTAGACTGGTGTGGTTCTACAATTTCGCCGTTTTCCCGATTCAGATCCAGCGCTGAAATAAACAACTCATCCTTTTCCAGTTCCAGCGTCTCAGAAACGTAGTAACGAGATGCTTTATTCCGCAAATGTGTATCTGAAACGTTTCTGGACACACCTTCGCTTCTGTCAATACGCACTATCTCTTGTCCATCTGTATCGATAAACCGCACCTGTTGATACAACTTTTTCTTTTCGGAAAACTTCTTCATACTGGAGCGCAGGTTACTAAGTAGTAAGCGCTGGGTACGACTACCTTCTGACTCACTAGATGATAGAAACAGGTGTAATGCGTTTGCATCTCGGAGCAGGAAAATATCACTGTCGACACCACTTAGTAGACTTTGAATCCGCTCCTGAATAAGACTAACTTTATTGATATGTGATGCAAGCACATTGTCTTTTAGCACTTTTGATGTTGAGTACAAACTATAGCCACCAATAAGAATGGCAGGCACCAGTGTAACTATCGTTAAAACCAGTAGTAACTTGTTTTTTATTTTATTCATCCCTTGTCTTACCCTTGTTTAACCACTTTTAGTGTGCCTCTCGGTATTACCCAACAATTAGCTTAATTTGCTGTGCGAAACGTTCTTTTTCATCATCGGTATCCAGTTCCTCCTGGATGAGCGCCACCAGATGCTCAAGATTCTCTTCGTTTTGCACATATTTCTGTTTCCACTGATCTACACAGTCATCAACTACGAAATGAGCAGCGGGCCCGAGAAAAGATGTCAACACTGCAGAGTACTGATCCAGGATTTTCTGGATGGAACTTTCGGTTGGTACAATCAAGGCCGTCGAACTTTCTGTCTGTGCTTGAGCGGCTTGTAACTGCGCCTGGGCTTCGACCAAGGCCTGCTGCTTTTTTTCCTCCTCAAGGATATGCCTTATCTTTTCAGATGCTGACTTGATACCCATATGAATCAAGGGAAAATTTATTTTTTTCTCCGTTAGCAAAATCGCAAAATGAGACTCATGCATACGAAATACAGCCAGGTATTTATCTTTGACTGAAAAGTACATTTCGCTATGCGACTTCTGGATTGACTCCAGTGCGCTAAATGCCTGCTCTATTATCTCTGCGGTCTGAACAATGGATTCTTGCTGCTCCTCAGGAAATGAAGATGCCAACTGCTGTCCATCCTTATAAAGACTGACATAATGCACGCCTCTGAGTGCACTTATATTCATCACAACTTGGTTCATCTTGTCCATCATATCCATTGCAACATATCTTCTATCTGCTGGCTCAAGGCAGGAACTGAGGTTTTATGAGATGACGTCACCCCCAGCGACCGTTCATTCTCTACAAAGACTGTAAGGTTATCGTCATTGATACCTCGCAACATAATCCGGTGTATTTCTCCCAAATTGGCCGTTTCCTGTATGGTCGGTGTAATGCCCGATAAAAATGCGATAAATTCATTTAAATCATCATCCAGCACTGTCGAGTCAATAAGCTCCCCCATATCGTTACTCAGAGAAACACCTGTAACACCATTGATCTTGCTAACCGCAGCCATGGATTTTTCAGTTAACTGTATCTTTGATGCCGTCGAAGAAATAGTAGTTTTGACCTCCCTCACAGGTGCAATCACATCACCACCCTCATCATCAACCTCGCTAATTACGGCATTAACAGATGACGCTGCCTTGGCAGACAGGGGCTCTGTTTTTTTGACAGGTTTAGCCCCCTGAGCACTTGAGATTGTCTTTTTCTTTTTTTGTTTCAGTAATTGATTGATCAGGTCACGGATATGTACTTTATTACGTGCGTCTACCATTAACACCTGAGCATCCAGATTAAGTTCTTTTACCCAATCCCGGTAAGTTGCAATATCCGGATCAGACTTAACATCAGAGCGTGTTACACCCAAAATAAACGGTACTGAGTCAATAACATCCCGAAACTGATTAACATAGTAAATCAAATCACGAAACGGATAGTTACGACTATTATCCAGAAGCAACACCAACCCATGTGCGCCTTCTGCAATAATCTCCCACATAAAATCAAAACGCTCCTGCCCTGGAGTACCATAGACATGAGCGACATCATCCTCATTCAGCTTGACGACACCATAGTCCAGAGCAACCGTTGTGGTTTGTTTACGCTGACTTGTTGTTGCATCAGAAACAGGAGCATCAGTTTTTAACGCCTTCTGATCAGTTAAGGAGTTAATTGCTGTCGTTTTCCCAGCCCCTACTGGCCCTGTAATAATAATTTTATATCTCAAAGCGGATATTCCTGGTTATGGATAATGAACCTTGTTTATTCTTATTTTGGTGTAGTTATCTTGAGGCACTCTTATACCTGTTTTAACTATAGCCCATACTTGGCTAACGGGTATCTGCTTGACTAAAGGCTACTGCCTGGCTGAAAGCCTCTATTTGCCTTGGTTTAGTTAAGCTAACCACCCCCTATGGTATAGCAAGATCCCTTTTTGATCAAAGTTGCACCTATAAGCTGCATTTAGACAAAGATGTCAGCAAGATAGCAACCAATGCAAACAAGTTACCTATCCTTCTGACAAGCTGCCAATTTTATTGCAGGGGAAGTAACCTGTGACAAAATAGAATTTTTCTGCTTTTTAGCTACAGAGTCGAACACAATCAAGAAAACAGATGCAGTTTCAGCATGATATAAACTACACATATCAGCTTACTTTTTTATTTCATCTCTGGCTTCCTCTGTTCCTGGAACTGGATCATAGCCCCCCTCACTCCAAGGGTGGCAGCGAGAAATACGCCGTACTGCCAGATATAGGCCTTTTAAGCTACCGTGGTGGCTAATTGCCTGGTGGCTATAACAGGAACAGCTAGGATAAAAACGGCAATTACTTCCAAGAACAGGGCTGAGTAGCAACTGATAGACACGGATCAACAGCAAAAATACCTGTTTCATTTGTTATACAGCTCGGCAGGATCAATAAGTGGTTCAGCATCGACGACAACATGATCACCCTTAACCACATGAAAGAAACAATTTCTCCGACCTGTGTGACATGCAGGCCCTGTTTGGTCAACTTTCAATAGCAGCGTATCTTTATCACAATCAAAGCGTAATTCTTTCAGCATTTGCACCTGACCTGAGGACTCACCCTTACGCCAGAATGACTGCCTGGAACGAGACCAGTAACACACTCGTCCGGTTTGCAGTGTTTCCTCAATCGAAGCCCTGTTCATCCACGCCATCATCAGCACTTCTCCACTGTCATACTGCTGAGCAATAGCAGGTATCAGCCCATCAGGGTTGTACTTTAACTCGTCAAGCTGCTGTGCAAGTGACATGGGCATTAAATGATCTGACCTTCTTTCTTACGCTGATAACCAGCTTCCTCACATTTGCGCAAGTACTCTTCCCAGTTACTTTGCATATTTTCTCCCAGCTTGCGCAAGTACCCCCAGTCATACAATCCACTATCGTGATTATCATCAAATACCAGCTTGATAGCATAATTGCCTACCGGCTCAATTGCCTTGATATTGATATTTTCCTTGCCAAGTTGCAAAGTCTCCTGTCCTGGACCATGACCTTGCACCTCCGCCGAGGGTGAAAACACCCGCAAATACTCACACGATAGTTGATGAACTACATCATCAGGCCAGCTGATTTCAAGTATGCGAGTTTTTTGATTTAAAGTAATATTTGTTGGTGTCATTTATCTGTCCTATGCGTCCTATTATGTCCCGTCTTTCCACCTACCTGCTTGAATACTGACTAAATTACAGGATATAACGGCTCAAGTCTTCATCTTCAGCAAGCTGCCCCATCTTTTCGTCAACTTCACTGGCATCAATCACCACATGGGAATCACCATTAGGTGAATCAAACAAAACCGTTTCAAGTAAATGCTCCATGACCGTATGCAAACGACGTGCGCCAATATTCTCGGTGCTTTCATTGACTTTATACGCTGTCTCTGCGATACGCTGGATACCGTCTTTGGTAAATTCCAGTGTTACATTTTCAGTTGCCAGCAAGCCAATATACTGCTCGGTTAGTGACGCATCAGGCTCTACCAGAATTCGTGCAAAATCGTCTGCTGTGAGTGCACTCATTTCAACACGAATCGGCAAACGCCCCTGTAATTCAGGTATCAGGTCTGAGGGCTTCGACAAGTGAAAAGCACCTGATGTGATAAACAGAATATGATCGGTTTTCACCATGCCATACTTGGTACTTACCGTGCTGCCCTCTATCAGCGGTAGTAAGTCACGTTGCACTCCCTCACGGGAGACATCTGCACTGCCTGACTGCCCTTTACGCACAACCTTGTCTATTTCGTCGATAAAAACAATGCCATTTTGCTCAACATTTTGCAGTGCCTGTAACTTTAGTTCTTCTTCATTAATGAGTTTATGTGCCTCTTCCTCTGTTAGCAGCTTGAAGGCTTCTTTGACGGTTAACTTGCGCTTTTTGCGATCTTTCTTGCCCAGACTCTGAAACATGCCCTGCAACTGGTTTGCCATATCTTCCATGCCAGGCGGCGTCATTATCTCTATACTGGCAGGTGACATAGAAATATCAATTTCAATTTCCGTATCATCCAGCCCGCCTTCACGCAGCTTTTTGCGAAACTTCTGACGAGTTGTGTTTTCTTTTCTCTCTGCCTCAACACCTGGATCAGTATTCACAGTTCGTGCGGGCGGTAACAAGATGTCCAGAATGCGCTCTTCAGCAGCATCTTCGGCACGATGCTGAACCTTTTTTACCGCAGACTCTCGTGTCATCTTCACTGCCATATCGGCCAGGTCACGAATGATCGAATCCACCTCCTTGCCGACATAACCTACTTCGGTGAATTTAGTCGCTTCCACTTTCACGAACGGAGCATCAGCCAGCCTTGCAAGACGGCGGGCAATTTCAGTTTTACCTACACCCGTTGGTCCAATCATGAGGATATTTTTGGGTGTCACTTCCTGCCGCAGTTCGTCATCCAGTTGCTGTCTGCGCCAACGATTGCGTAATGCAATGGCTACGGCTCGTTTTGCTTTTTCCTGTCCAATTACATGCTTATCCAGCTCATGCACAATTTCTCTGGGAGTCATGGACATACTACAGTTCCTCAATAGTCAGGTTATTATTGGTGTAAATACAAATATCCCCGGCAATAGTCAGGCTTTTTTCCACGATCTGCCTGGCATCAAGCTCGGTATTATCCAGCAAGGCACGTGCAGCCGATTGTGCAAAAGGTCCTCCTGAACCTATCGCGATCAAGTTATCTTCTGGTTCAATCACATCACCATTACCGGTAATAATCAAAGAAGTTTCTTTGTCAGCCACCGCAAGCAATGCCTCCAAACGCCGCAGCATACGGTCAGTACGCCAATCTTTTGCCATTTCAACAGCAGCTCTTACCAGCTGCCCATTATGTGCCTGCAGCTTGGCTTCAAAACGCTCAAAAAGGGTGAACGCATCGGCTGTACCGCCAGCAAATCCAGCTATGACCTGATCATTATGCAAGCGCCGCACCTTGCGTGCATTGCCTTTCATAACAGTATTACCCAATGTTACCTGTCCATCACCGCCAATCACAACCTGATCCCCACGTCGTACTGAAAGGATGGTTGTACCTCTATATTGTTCCACTGATTTCTCCGGTCAATAAGAATAAAGGGAAGTGTACTGCAATGTTGGGGCAGCTCAACTCAATTCAACCTGAAAATGCAATGCACAGTTTGTTTTGTAAGGCTTTAGGTTGCCCCCTGGAAAAACAGTTGATAGCGGAAAGTATATTACTGTTTGTCTAATTGCTTAACGCAGTTATCCATAATAGCTCGGCACGCCCAGCAACTAACATTTATCATACTAAACAACTGTTACTTCAAGATATTGCAATCATTCTCAACCTTGGAGATTACGCGTGAAATCAAAGAAATACTGTCCAAACTGTCAGAGTTTCGCCATCTACAGGATTCGGCGCACCTTCATCCAGAAAAGGTTACTTTTCTTTTCCCCGAGGTATGCCTGCACCAAATGTAAAAAAGTCTTTAGCAAAAAGAAACTCGATAACAATACTCTGATATCGACCCCCGACTGGTATATCCCGTCTTAAGAAAATAAAAACCTTACGTAACTGCACAGATTGTGCTCGTGTTGTTCGAGCTCAAGGTGAAAGCGCGGAGTTTATAAGCATAAACGAGCACTTTCAAAGCTACCACGTCCTGCTATCGCTCCTCGCCTGCATCCATGTAGGCGACGTAGAAATCGGACAACACGAGCACAATCTGTGCAGTTATGGATTACACTGAGTAGTTACAGACTTACTTGTGTATTTTCAATAGAGCCTTATCCTTGCGGAGTGAATAAGCCAACTGAACTTCACCCTTAATCAGGTGCCACATTATTTTTATAGCGGCTTGTGGTAAAATACCGATTATATGGGGATATGGTGGTATGGAAATCTCGCTACACAGCGATTTCCACAAGAGATTAATAAAAAATAAACTATGGCTACAATAACAAAATCACTGCAATCCAGCACACTGGCTAAAACAATGCCTGTTGCAACGTTTTTGCATGTACTGCTTATTTTTGGAGTAGGCTTTGGCATCCACAGCACCAGCAATATCAGGAAGGCAAGCATGCTGGATATATCCATTGTCAATACCCATGCAGACAAAGCCCCCGAACAAGCGGACTTTATTGCTCAGGCCAATCAGCTGGCTAGTGGTACTACTGATATAAAAAACCGTCCGCGCAGTATGATGACATCGGAGAACCTGTTGGCACCTGATGCCATTTCACCTATGGCATCCAGCAAAGCCACACCAAATAAGCCTCCAGTTCTACAGCCTCTGCTACTTACCACTAAAGGGGAAACCTTTAAGCGCAGCCCCAAGCTTGACGAGCAACCTGACAAGCAAGAACAAAGCACAGATGCCAAAGAGCTCATCGATGAAACTCGCGAAGAGGCGCGTCTGGTCTCCGAACTGGCAGAGGAAGAAGCAAATTACGCAAAAATGCCAAGAACTCGCTACCTGAATTCCACTAATGCAAAAAGCTCTATTGAGGCAGCCTATATTGATGCCTGGGCAAAAAAGATTGAACGTACAGGTACAGCCAATTTCCCGCAGGAAGCTATTCGCTTACGCACCAACGGAAAATTGATCGTCAATACCGTACTTGATCAGCAAGGCAATGTTATCAGTGCTGAGATACAGACATCTTCCGGCTCACGTATTCTGGACAATGCAGCCTTGCGAATAATCAAAATCGCCTCGCCTTTTGAAGTGTTGCCAGCCAAAATGCGACAACAATTTGACCAGTTACAGATAACACGTACTTTTATTTTTGACACAGGGTATCACGATTTACGTACTGAATAAGTGACTAAGCAAAATACATACAAGGAACAATCAAGTTATGGGTATCTTTTAATATCCATAACCTGATAGACCCGACAGAATATGCAAACAGAAGATCTTCAACTACAAAATCAATTACTTATTGCCATGCCCGGCATGAAAGACCCTCGCTTTGAGCATGCTGTCATACTCATTGCCCGGCATAGTGCAGATGGCTGCTTCGGCGTAACTATCAACCACCCTACTGAAACCACCCTTGGTGAGTTGTTTGAACACCTGAAGATATCTTTTAAGAGCGATTTGGCATCTATGCCTGTGTTGCAGGGCGGTCCTGTACAACCTGAACAAGGCTTTGTAGTGCATGATACTGATAAAGACTGGGAAAACACCTTACGTATTTCCGATGAACTTGCTATCACAGCCTCGAAAGATATTCTGGCAGATATTTCTGCTGGACAGGGACCTGATAATTTCATTCTAGCACTGGGTTGTGCCAGCTGGAGCGCCGGGCAAATTGAAAATGAACTGCTTGAAAACACCTGGCTGTCCTGCCCTACGGCGCCTTCCATTCTTTTTAATACACCCTTCCCACAACGCTGGCCCAGTGCCTCCCAGTTACTGGGGTTTGATGTCAGGCTAATGCCGGGTTTGGCAGGGCACGCCTGAAAATGCGTGTGCTAGGTTTTGATTTTGGCATGCAACGCACTGGCGTAGCCATTGCCAGCAAACTAACCGGAGTCGCCACCCCCCTTTGTACACTCAACAGCGTCAATAACAAGCCCGACTGGGCTGGCATTAGCAGGCTGATTGGCGAATGGCGTCCCGCACAACTTGTTGTCGGCATGCCTTTTTACCTAGATGGCAAACAGAACGACATGACCGCGCGCGTCGAGAGATTTTGTCGGCAGCTTGAAGGTAGATACCAGTTACCCGTTGATACTATCAGTGAGCAGTTAACATCACGCGAAGCGGAGCAACGTCTGAAGCTAAGTCGCCAGGCTGGTCGCAAGAAAAAAGTAAAAAAGCAGGAAGTTGATCAGCTAGCTGCTGCCATCATTCTGGAATCATGGATTTCCCAACATGCAACACACTGAATATCCCATCGATCAAATCATCAGCAAAATGGCGGATGATCTCACAAGCTACCTAGCCGAAGCTAAGATAAAAGACCCATTGATTGTTGGTATACATACGGCTGGTGTCTGGGTTGCAGAAACACTTCACAAGAAACTTGGCTTGCCCGGAGTTATTGGCAAACTGAATATCAACTTCTACCGTGATGACTTCAGTCGCAATGGACTACATCCCCAGATACTCCCTTCAAGCTTGCCTTTCTCAGTTGAAGACCGGCATATTATTCTGGTGGATGATGTTCTTTATACCGGTCGAACAATCCGCGCTGCCATGAATGAGTTATATGATTATGGTCGTCCTGCCAGTATAATACTCGCCATTCTATTTGAAAGAGAGGGTAGGGAATTGCCTATAGCAGCCCAGGTCAGCGGGATTCAGCAAGCTTTGCAACCCAATCAGTACATTGAAATCAGCGGCCCGGAGAATATCGCCCTGAATATCATAACAAAAGATGACTAAAGCGGATTTACTACCAGGCCCATTGCCATCAAGCTTACAACTGACCGGAGAAGGTCATTTAAAACACTTTCTGACGATAGAAGGGCTCCCACCCCTGTTACTCCAGGAAATACTGGATCGCGCAGAGCAATTTATCACCCTGCCCAACAAGGCTCAGCGCAAGGCTCCACTACTTCGTGGCAAGACAGTAGTTAATCTTTTTTTCGAAAACTCAACCCGTACTCGCACCACCTTTGAGCTTGCTGCACAGCGCCTGTCTGCTGATATTATTAATCTTGATATACGCACTTCTGCCACTGCAAAGGGTGAGAGTCTGCTGGATACTATTCGCAACCTAGAAGCCATGAATGTAGACATGTTTGTGGTACGCCATCAGCACAGTGGTGCGGCACATTTTATAGCACGTTACTGTGCGCCCTATATCAGTGTTCTCAATGCAGGTGATGGCAGGCATGCTCACCCGACCCAGGCGATGCTGGATATGCTCACTATCCGCCAATACAAGGGGGATTTCCCACCGCTTAAAGTAGCTATTGTTGGCGACATTCTGCACTCGCGCGTTGCACGCTCACAAATTCATGCACTGACCACCCTGTGTGCAGGTGAAGCTCGCGTTATTGGACCGCGCACATTGATTCCTGCAGGAATCGAAAAAATGGGTGTTAATGTCTACCACGATCTGTATGAAGGACTTGACGATGTCGATGTCATTATTATGCTTCGGCTACAGAAAGAGCGCATGCAACACGCACTGCTACCCTCAGCTCACGAGTTTTATAAACGTTATGGTCTCACTGAAGAAGGGCTTAAATATGCCAAACCAGATGCCATTGTCATGCACCCAGGTCCCAGTAATCGCGGTGTAGAAATTGACAGCATGGTAGCAGATGGCCCACAGTCGGTTATTTTGCCCCAGGTAACCAATGGAATCGCGGTGCGTATGGCAATCATGTCCATGGTTATGGGCGCACAATCAGGCAAGACATTATGAGATTTGTTATCAGCAATGCTCATATTATTGATCCTGACTCGGGTTATAACGCAGTCAGCAATCTCTATGTGCATAAAAAGAAAATTGCGCACATTGGTCAAACACCTCCGGCAGGTTTTACAGCTGATCACACAATTGATGCCAGTGGACAGTTCCTGTTTCCCGGTATTATTGACCTTGCCGCTTATTTGCGCGAGCCCGGACAGGAGTTCAAGGCAAGCATGGAAAGCGAAACACTGGCAGCGGTGAGTGCTGGCATAACACAACTATTTTATATGCCGGAACCCCTGACCAGCATCGACAATATGCCCATGGTCAAGCTGATTATGAAACAGGGCAGGGCTCTGAAGAAAGCCCGGGTCAAGGTCATTGGCGCTATTACCCAGGATCTGGCTGGTGAGCAGCTAACCAATATGGGAGGATTGAAATATGCCGGTTGCGCTGGTGTCAGCAATCAACGTCAGCCATTTGCCAGTACCCGCACACTCCGCATGGCTATGGATTATGCAGCTACTTTTGATTTGCCCTTATTTTTGCATCCTATTGAGCATTCTCTGACAGGAAGCGGCTGTGTCCATGAAGGCTTTGTTGCGACACGAATGGGGCTACCGGGCATTCCTGTTGCCGCTGAAACGACAGCAGTTGCACAAATTATCACACTTATCGAAGAGCTGGATATACCAGTGCACTTGTGCCGCCTGTCCGCCGCCAACAGTGTTGAGATGGTACGTGCCGCCAAACAACGCGGATTATCTGTCACTGCTGATGTCGCTGCCCATCAGTTATTCCTTACTGAAATGGACATCAGCGATTTCAATCCACTATGCCATGTTCAGCCTCCCTTGAGAAGTGAACGTGATATGGAAGCATTACGTCACGGTGTAGCCGATGGAACCATTGATGCCATTTGTTCAGACCACCAGCCACACGAGATAGATGCAAAACTGGCTCCCTTCCAGCAAACTGAGCCTGGCATTTCTGCGCTGGAAACACTGCTACCGCTGGTTATGCGCCTGGTAGAAGAAAACAGCATGCCCATTGAAACAGCTATTGCCAGCGTAACAATTCGCCCTGCAACGATTACCCGAAGCAAGCAGGGCAGGCTTCAGCCAGGAAAAAAAGCTGACTTCACCCTGTTTGACCCAGATGATTTTTGGCAACTACGAGCTGATGAACTTCTCAGTCAGGGGAAAAATACCCCCTTTGAAGGCTGGAGCTTTTCCGGCAGAAGTAGCAAAACATACATTAAAGGAAAATGTGTGTTTGACAGAAAAAATATCGCACATAAAAAAGGCGGGTGACTTGCACCCGCCTTTTTATCTATCTAATGCCGTAGACCTGTGATTAATCCGTCGTAGCATCCACATCAAACGGATCATCGCCATGATCGTGGTCGTGGTGCATACCATGTTCTTCTTCCTGACGCAGGATCTTCTTGTAGTACTTGTGATGTATCCACCAATCTATACTGAAGAAACGACCTGCCCCCATGAAAAATAATGCTAACACCATCAGGAATAAGCTAAGTGCTGAGGTAATACCTGTATTTGCGGGTGTCATATAACCATGCGTAAGCAACAATTCCTTGCCTGTTTCAACCACCCCCCCACTGAAGTTTGTTGCTGCAAATCCCATCAACAGGATAATCACCATCAGTGGCAATGAAATCCAGCGCACAGCAAAACCAATAATAAGCAGGATAGCTGCTGCAACTTCCAGTCCACCAATCACACCATTCATAATGCCCGGTGCTGGTATTGACAGGAAACCCTGGGCACTGCTTAAGGTATCCACTCCCTGCTGATATGTCGCACCATCTATCCAGGTAAGCGGATTCCACCAAACCACACTATCGCCAGAGAAAAGTCCTAAGCGGTGACTTCCCTCCACCCAAAAAATTGGCGCAAGAAAAAAGCGAAATAATAATGGCGGGAGAAAATCCAGCCCTCGTAGCCATCCAAAGCTAAAAAAGCCATGCAGAAATTTAGTCATTAGGGTCTCCTTTGGGGTAAATTCCTTTAACGTGCCATATTGTGGTTTTTTCTATGGGGGAATGCAAGATTATTTTCAGCCGTTTAGCTGATCAATACAGGAACACGTCAAGTTTTCAAATATTATTATGAGTGTGAAGCAGATTGGATGGATACCAGTGTGTTGGGGCAATATCTGCCATGATCAAGCTGTTTAACCTGTGTAACAATCTGCCGACTGGACAAACCACAAGCCTCCAACTGATCCTCGCGTTCTGCATGTGCTATATATTCATCAGGAATGCCAAGATTCAACACTGCGACCGTATTTAGACCCAGACACATCAGCATTTCATTTACAGCAGAGCCCGCTCCACCCTGTACTGCATTATCTTCTACCGTCACGATTAAATCGCACTGTTCGCAGGCCTGACGGATCATTGCTTCATCAAGTGGCTTAACAAATCGCATATTGATCAGTGTTGCCCCCAGTTCTTTTGCCGCTGCCTCACATTCCTTGCGTAACGAACCAAACATCAACAATGCTATCCGCACACCGGCTTTTGCCTGCAATAATGGCTTTGCCTTGCCGATATCCAGCAGTTGCATTTGCTGCTGTGGCCTGATACCGACACCTTTACCCCTAGGGTACCTCACTGCCGCAGGTCCCTCATAACAGTGTGCCGTATAAAGCATATCGCGACACTCCTGTTCATCTGCTGGCACCATTACCACCATATTGGGAATACAGCGCAGGTAAGAAATATCATAGTTTCCGGAATGCGTTGCACCATCTGCACCTACCAAACCTGCCCTGTCTATGGCAAACGTAACGGATAGGTTCTGAATCGCAACATCATGCACCAGCTGGTCATAGGCTCGCTGTAAAAAGGTAGAGTAAATCGCCACTACTGGCTTGCTACCTTCACATGCCATTCCTGCTGCCAGTGTTACTGCATGCTGCTCGGCAATAGCGACATCATAATATCGTTCGGGAAATTTCTGCGAGAACTCAACCAGACCAGAACCTTCTCGCATTGCCGGTGTAATACCAATCAGATCATCATCCTGCTCTGCCATATCACATAGCCACTGAGCAAAAACCTGTGTGTAGGTTGGTGAACCTGAAAGTGAACTGCTAACAGGGCTCAAGCCTTCACTGAGATTAAATGATGATACGCCATGATAGGTGCATGGGTCATCTTCAGCTGGCGCATAGCCTTTGCCTTTTTGTGTCACCACATGTAACAGGCGAGGTCCCGATTGCTGCTTCAGGTTTTCCAGTATAGTCACCAGTTCACAGACATCATGCCCATCGACAGGTCCAAAATACAAAAAACCCATCTCTTCGAACAAAGTACCCGGCAACACCATTCCTTTCATATGCTCTTCACTTTTTTTGGTGAAGCGCGAAACCGCAGGAGCTGATGACAGTAATTTTTTGCCGCTCTCACGAATACGGGAATAAACCTGTCCTGATAACAGACGTGTCAAATATTTACTGAGTGCTCCTACGTTTGGTGAGATAGACATATCATTGTCATTCAATATCACCAGCATATCAGCATCAAGATCACCCGCATGATTGAGTGCCTCATACGCCATACCCGCGGTCATTGCACCATCACCAATAATAGCGACACTTTGCTGCTCCCTGCCTTGCAATTTTGCCGCCAGTGCCATCCCCAGAGCGGCACTGATTGAAGTGCTGGAATGCCCGGTACCGAATGCATCATAAGCGCTCTCATCGCGCTTGGGAAAACCGGAAATACCCCCTTTCTTGCGAATGCTGCACATTTGCTCGCGTCGCCCGGTAAGAATTTTATGGATATAGGCTTGATGCCCAACATCCCATACTAACTTATCCTTTGGTGTTTCAAAGACATAGTGCATGGCAACCGTTAACTCAACCACGCCGAGACTAGCGGATAAGTGCCCACCCGTTTGTGATACTGAGCTTAGCAAGAAATCACGTAATTCATCACACAACCCAGGCAACTGGGAAGGTTTCAGCTTACGGATATCGGCAGGAGTCTGGATCTGATCTAACACGTTTATGGTTCTTGGAAAGATACTTAAGAGAACTACTATAGGGCTATTTCAGACGCTTCACAATAAAATCTGCGATATTGCGCAAGTTATCTGCTTCCTCTGCAAAACTGTGCAGATGCATCATCGCTTCTTCATAAAGGCGCAAGGCTTTCTGACGCGCATTACTCATCCCCAGGATGGCCGGGTATGTCGCCTTGTCTGAGGCAATATCTGCCCCTTGTGTTTTGCCTAATGTCTCCGTATCACTTTGAATATCAAGAATATCATCCCGCACCTGAAAAGCCAGCCCAACACACTTTGCATAATGATCCAGTTGCTGCTTTTGCTCATCTGCAAGGCTCTCGGCACATGTCACAGCCAGTTGTACCGAAGCACGTATTAAAGCACCTGTTTTATGAATATGCATATTCTCCAGCTCAGGCTCGGTAAGCTGCTTGCCTGTTGACATCAGATCAATCGCCTGCCCACCTGCCATGCCTCTGGAACCGGATGCCATGGTCAACAAACTAATCATTTGCAGACGCTGTTCAGCAGCAACCTGCAACCTGGAGCTATGTGCCAGTAAATAGGATGAAAGTGCCTGCAGCGCATCACCAGCCAATATTGCTGTTGCCTCATCAAATGCCTTGTGACAGGTAGGCTTACCACGCCGCAAATCATCATTATCCATAGCAGGTAAATCGTCATGTATCAAAGAGTAAACATGAATGAGCTCTACCGCAGCAGCGGGAATATCTAACACATGGGGATCTATACCCAGCGCCTCACCCGTAGCATACACCAGCAGAGGGCGAATACGTTTGCCACCATCCAGTACACTATAACGCATCGCCTGATGCAAATGATCAGGATTAATTTCTGCCGCTGGCAATACATCATCCAGAACATTTTCTATACGCTTTTGATAGTATTGCAGGCGTGTACTCAACTCAGCCATTTTGATTTCCCTGTATCACTGCCATGGTTAGTTACTCAGCAGAATATTCTGCAAAATCAGCCTCATCGCCATTGTTGGTTAGTACCTTCACTTCCTGCTCGACTTTGGCAAGTGCCTGCTGACATAGCCGCGTCAACGTCACACCACGCTCAAATTTCTGTAACGATTCCTCCAGAGTAAGCGAGTCCTGCTCCATACTATCTACCAGGGTCTCCAACTCGCTCATGGCTTCTTCAAAGCTCGGGGTTTGCGTCTTTTTATCACTCATAGGTTGCTTCTCCATCCACAATAATCAGAATCTTCAACTCTCCATAAAAAAAAAGCAAGCTCATTCCCTGACTGTTGGCAACAAACTATTCTTCTCTGATACCAGTGAGCAGATCGACGACAACCCGATTTTGCAACTTGCTATCTATATTCGAATATCATAATATTCCGGCATCCTATTAGTTTTAAATTTATACAGGTGCTTTATGTTAGATTTTGGTTTTAAAATACCCATGACCATCGTTGTTGGCTTAATTATCTGGGCGTGGTTTTCGTTTTTATCTAGTGTATTCCTGTAGACACGGTATAAATAATCGTCCCCTAGCTAATTAGGTGTTGAACTATGCCATGATAAAAGGCATAATTCGCGCCTATTTTTTATCGAAGTCTGTAGGAGATTTTCGTGCCAAACATTAAACAGGCAAAAAAGCGCGTACGCCAAGCTGAAAAAAACAGAATGCGTAACAAGCATCACCGCAGCACCATGCGTACTGCGATCAAAAAAGTTAAAGCAGCTGTGCGTGAAGGTGACAAAGAACAGGCGACTGCTGCATTCACATCGGCAGTGCCAATCATCGACAAGATGGTTAGCAAAGGCATCATTCACAAGAATAATGCTGCTCGCAAAAAAAGCCGCCTGAATAACCATATTCGCGCTCTTTAACGCAAACACATTGCAATCCCATAAAGGCCGGCATTGACCGGCCTTTTCTGTTTGTAACTACACACTAGCAAGTACAACCACCGCTATGAGCACTTATCAGGAAGAAGTTTCTCGTCGTCGCACCTTTGCGATTATCTCG
Source organism: Thiotrichaceae bacterium (assembly GCA_027030285.1). Taxonomy (GTDB): domain Bacteria; phylum Pseudomonadota; class Gammaproteobacteria; order Thiotrichales; family Thiotrichaceae; genus HyVt-477. The sequence goes on from JALVFC010000237.1 coordinate 18,949, forward strand.
CACCCCGATGCGGGCAAGACGACAATTACCGAAAAGCTGCTTCTGTTCGGTCGTGCTATTCAGCAGGCAGGCACCGTCAAAGGGCGTAAAGCTTCCCGGCATGCAACTTCTGACTGGATGGAAATGGAAAAACAACGGGGTATTTCCGTTACCTCATCTGTCATGCAGTTTCCCTATAAAGGACGCATCGTAAACCTGCTGGACACACCGGGTCATGAAGACTTCTCTGAAGACACCTATCGCACACTGACCGCTGTAGACTCTGCATTAATGGTTATTGATGTGGCAAAAGGTGTTGAAGAGCGCACCATAAAGCTCATGGAAGTATGTCGCCTGCGTGATACCCCCATTATGACCTTTATTAACAAACTGGATCGGGAAGGTCGTGACCCTATTGACTTGCTGGATGAGGTAGAAGACATCCTCAATATACAGTGCGCCCCGATCACCTGGCCTATTGGCATGGGTAAGCGATTAAAGGGGGTTTATCACATTTACCGGGACAGCGTCCATCTTTACGACCCACAGCACGACGGGCACATCCAGCAGGGCGAGGTGATTGAAGGTTTAGATAACCCTCGCCTGGATGAACTTCTAGGCGACCAGGCAGAAGAGCTGCGAGAGGAAATAGAACTGGTAAAGGGTGCCAGTAATCTCTTTAACGAGCAAGACTACCTTGATGGCAAGCTGACACCGGTTTTTTTTGGCTCTGCCATAAACAACTTTGGTGTCGCTGAATTACTGGATGATTTCGTAGAATACGCACCTGCGCCACTACCTCGCCCCACCACCCAGCGTGATGTCTCAGCGGATGAAGAAAGCTTTAGCGGCTTTGTTTTCAAGATTCAGGCAAACATGGATCCTAAACATCGCGACCGCATTGCCTTTATGCGTATTTGTTCCGGAACATTCAACAAAGGCATGAAGCTATACCAGACGCGCACCGAAAAGGATGTCAAGATACCGGATGCGCTCACCTTTATGGCAGCAGATCGTGAGCATGTTAATGATGCTTATGCGGGTGATATTATAGGTATTCATAATCACGGCACGATACGCATTGGTGACACCTTTACCCAGGGAGAGTCACTCTATTTCACGGGCATTCCCAACTTTGCCCCGGAACTATTCCGCCGTGCCCGCCTAAAAGACCCTCTAAAAAACAAGCAGCTACTAAAAGGACTAATGCAACTCTGCGAAGAAGGTGCTACCCAGCTTTTTCGCCCTCTGAATAATAATGACCTGATTTTAGGTGCGGTGGGAGTACTACAGTTTGAAGTCGTTGCACAACGACTGAAAACAGAATATCAGGTAGAGTGCATGTTTGAGGTCGTGAATGTGCAGACAGCCCGCTGGATCTCCTGCAAGGACGAGGCGTTACTGGATCAATTTAAAACAAAGGCTGCCAACAATCTGGCACTGGATCATGCAGGCGAATTAACCTATATCGCCCCAACACGGGTAAATCTACAACTTGCCGAGGAAAAATGGCCTGACATCCTGTTCCAGTCCACCCGGGAGCACGGTATTTACGAATAGTCAGTTACCGCTAAACGCCCTGAGACCTGCATTCGTTCTGATATTCACACACTTCGTCTGTTTTTTGGCACCAGAGAGACAGCAATTAATGTTAGTGTTCAGAAATAAAGTAGAGCTATTCGTTTCAAAATCAATAGCTAATGCAAGTACTTCGGCTTCGATAAACACCAATAAATGTCCATATTTTAACCACATGGGTTGGATTTTTTGACATTTAAAAGATGCTGACCTATATCTTTATTGACAGTCTTTAATTTACACAAAATACTGGGGAGTCAACTCGCCCCGGTTAAGTTTGTGTACACAAACCAGGGCCACACATATGAAATTCACCAATACTTTATTATCTTCCTGCGCTGTAGGCGCTTTCCTTATGGTACTCACTTCAACTGCTACATCAGATGCCACTGTCACAGAAGTATCCGGCGCGGCATATACCGTACACAGCACCCCTGTTAAGCCAATAACCCAACATCAGAAGCTCAAACCAGGCGATCAGTTTTCAACAGGAGAAAACGGCAGAGTGACTCTAATCATTAACGAAAAATGTACAGTGAAAATTCCTCCATTGCATTTCGTCAAAATCAAGGATCTTAAAACCTGCCCAGCAGCATTGCCCTTAAACGGGGCAGCAGCAGGAGAAGGAGCTTCCAAGGCCGCCGTAACGTATACGGTCGGGGGCTCTTCTGCTGTACCTGTAGTGCTTTTTGGAGCGGCCGTAGCAGCTGCAATTATCCACGACAATAATGAAACCAGCCCGCAGTAGGCAAGCTTACTCAGCAAACTATCCGAGAATAGGAGCGTAACGAAAAACATCCTGACATGTGATTGTTTTCAGTCGAATGATGCGGCGAATAGCCGAAGCTATTTACCTGAAAACAGGCACATATCAGGGTGGTTTACATAGCTTGACTATAGAGCGGGACAACTCTCACTTACTGTAAAAGAGCCTGTAAAACCACTACTAGCAGCTCTTATTTCTGCAATTGTTCACCCGCTTTTTGCAAGGCTTCTCCTGCTTTTTGTCTCAGCTCCTGACTGCCTTCCTTTATGGCTTGTGCGGCTTCTCCTGCTTTTTGCCTTAGCTCCTGACTACCCTCCTGAATAGCTTGTGCAGCCTCTCCTGCTTTTTTACGCAAGTGCTCTTTGTTGAAAGTTTCTTTAACGGCAATACCTGTGACTTTCTGGATCGCAGTATACAAATCCTGCTGTCTAACTTGCTGACCATTAATCACAACACTATCTGGAAGGGACTGATATTCATCATTGACGTTTACATCAAAGTCCTCACCAGCATCGTCTTCATTGGACGGATAGTGACAGCTAGCTTGCATAGGCAACACACCCTGTGAATCTTTGCTATCCCAACGAACAGTTACCAGAATACTTTTATCAGCACCCGCCGTTTTACTGGTCTCCTTCCATTGCACATTATTTGCACTCATCAGATGCGCAGTCAGCTTTTGACACAGGGTGGTTTGTGGATCACCCTCATTTAAAGTACAGCTTGACAACACAGCCATGAGTGCCAGTGGCAAAAGTCGTTTTGTATGTATTTTCATATCCATATTTCCTAGTTTGATGATTCCAATAATGCCTTGAGAAACTGCCCCGTAAACGATTTGCGATTGTTAGCAACTTCCTCTGGTGTTCCGGTGGCTATCACCTGACCACCACCACTACCGCCTTCAGGACCCAAGTCTATTATCCAGTCTGCTGTTTTAATTACATCCAGATTATGTTCGATAACGATTACCGTATTACCACCGTCGCGCAGTCGATGCAACACTTTAAGTAACTGATCAACGTCATGAAAATGTAATCCGGTGGTTGGCTCATCCAGGATATACAGCGTTTTTCCGGTACTGCGTCTGGATAATTCTTTTGCCAGCTTTACGCGCTGCGCTTCTCCTCCCGATAGTGTAGTCGCATTTTGCCCCAGTGTGATATAGGAAAGCCCTACGTCCATCAAGGTATCCAGTTTTGAAAAGATAGCTGGCACGGGTTTAAAAAACTCATGTGCCTCCTCAACGGTCATATTCAGCACTTCACTAATATTCTTTCCCTTATAATGCACATCCAGTGTTTCCCTGTTATAACGTTTGCTGTCACAGACATCACAGGGCACATAAACATCAGGTAAAAAGTGCATTTCCACCTTGATAACACCATCGCCACGGCAAGCCTCACAACGCCCACCTTTCACATTAAAACTGAATCGTCCCGGTGTATAGCCACGCGACCTGGATTCCTGAGTTGCTGCAAATAATTCTCTAATCGGGGTAAATACACCGGTATAGGTGGCTGGATTAGAGCGCGGTGTCCTGCCAATAGGACTTTGGTTAATATCGACAATTTTGTCAAAGTGCTCCAGACCTTCTATCTTTTTTACAGGAGCCGTCTCCAGTGTGCTGTTATTGAGATAACGTGCAATGCTGGGGTACAGGGTATGGTTAATCAGGGTAGACTTTCCTGAGCCGGAAACGCCTGTGACACAGGTAAACAGCCCCACCGGGATTTCGGCCGTTATGCTTTGCAGATTATTGCCGCTTGCACCGATGATTTTTAACAGCCGCTTTTTATCTACAGTGGTGCGTTGTGCAGGTATCTCAATTTTACGCTTGCCTGACAAAAAGGCACCAGTGCATGAATCCGGGTTTGCAGCAACCTCCTGAGGCTTTCCCTGGGCAACAATTTCTCCACCATGCACGCCTGCCCCAGGCCCAATATCCACCACATGATCGGCAGTGCGAATCGCATCTTCATCATGTTCAACCACAATCACTGTATTACCCAGGTCACGCAAGTGTACCAGTGTTTTTAGCAAACGTTCGTTGTCTCGCTGATGCAAACCAATGGACGGTTCATCCAGTACATACATCACCCCAACCAGACCGGCACCAATTTGTGATGCCAGACGGATACGTTGTGCCTCACCACCGGAGAGGGTTTCCGAACTACGGCTTAGCGTCAGATAATCCAGTCCTACATTTACCAGAAATTCCAGCCGCAGCTGAATTTCTCGGATAATTTTTTCAGCGATTTTGCCTTGCTTGCCTGGCAAGTCCAGAGCCTGAAAAAAACGCAACGACTCGCCAATCGCCATATCCGTAATCTCTGGCAAGCTTGTATCAGCCACAAACACATGACGTGCCGCCTCCCCCAGGCGCGCTCCCTGACAATCGGGACAGGCTTCGGTTGACATATATTTATGCAACTCCTCGCGTACCGCACTGGAATCTGTTTCACGATAGCGCCGCTGCATATTGTGAATAATTCCCTCGAATGGGTGTTTACGCTGATAACGCTGACCTTTTTGCCCCACATATGTGAACTCAATCGCTGTTCTGCCACTACCATAAAGCAGAATTTTGCGGATTTTTTGAGGCAACTTGTCAAACGGTGTGTCGATATCGAAAGCGTAATGCTTAGCCAGCGATGTAATCAGCTGATGATAATAATGATTGCGCTTGTCCCAGCCACGAATTGCACCTCCAGCAAGACTTAGCGAAGGTTTCGATACCACACGCTCAACATCAAAGTACTGATGAATACCAAGACCATCACAGGTTTCACAGGCACCCGCCGGGCTGTTAAAGGAGAACAGGCGTGGCTCCAGTTCCTGTAGCGAATAACCACATTCTGAACAGGCAAAATTTGCTGAAAACAGCAACTCCTGCATATCACTGGCAACATCCATTGGGGCTATGCGAGCCAACCCGTCAGACAGGCGTAACGCCGTTTCAAAAGATTCTGCCAGACGTAGCTGCAAGCCATCACGCACTTTTATGCGGTCAACCACCACTTCAACTGTATGTTTCTTGCGCAGTTCCAGCTTTGGCACATCGTCTATTTCATATACCACACCATCAATTCGCAGCCGCAAATAACCCTCACTGCGTAGCTGTTCAAAAAGCTGCACATGTTCACCCTTGCGATTTCGCACGACAGGTGCCAACAGCATTAATTTACTGCCTTCCGGTAATGCCAGCACCGCATCGACCATTTGCGAAATCGTTTGTGCTTCCAGAGTACCGCCGTGCTGTGGGCATTTCGGTATGCCTGCACGGGCAAACAGCAACCGTAAATAGTCGTAGATTTCGGTGATAGTACCCACCGTGGAACGCGGGTTGTGTGAGGTTGTTTTTTGTTCGATTGAAATAGCGGGTGACAGTCCTTCGATATGATCCAGATCCGGCTTTTCCATCATCGACAAAAATTGTCTGGCATAAGCCGACAGGGACTCGACATAGCGCCGCTGTCCCTCAGCAAATATAGTATCAAATGCCAATGAAGATTTGCCTGACCCAGACAACCCTGTAATCACGATTAGCTGATCACGCGGCAGGTCAATATCAATATTTTTCAGATTGTGAGTACGCGCACCGCGCAGGCTGATTTTATCCACGTAGATACTGTTGCTTGATCAATAGCTCTGAATAGTAGGTTGTTTGTAGGCGAATAACAAATAATTTACTCAGCCTGGTCATGTTATGACCAGTCGCTTGCCTTATACTTAACCTGCTGTCATTCAAGAGGTCATATTATGCACACAACCAATCTAAAAACATACCAGCAACTACTGCAACAGCTTAAACATTGTCAAAGCGAGATTGATTACACGCGCTATCTCGACAACAAAAAAGATTACCGATGGGTGATTGAAAAGCATGCCCGGCTGCAAGACTGGCACATACAGTTACAGCAAAATATTGCAGATATAAAAAGCCACTCACAGGCACTACAAGATGCTGTCACACAGCATGCATCACATACGGCAAGTCTTCAGGCACTGGAATTTAGTATTGATCAACTGATAGAGCTACATACCGAAATAGCCCGGAGCTACGCTCATCAAGCTAACTTAATGGAAGGTCGTTATTTAATTCTGCATGCAGCGGGGGCTTGTCTTGACCAGATCAGTTTGCAGATTAATGAATTTCGTTATCAGCTGGGGCAATACCTGTTCGCTTGTAACAAACAAAACCAGACAGAAGATATTGAACTGTCAGTGGTCTTCACGCTGGCGGTAGAAACCGAGATGGCGGCATTTCAGGAATGGAGCAGTCATTTCCCTGCACGTTCCTAAGCTTATTTCATCGTTACCAGCTCTTCTGCACTGACTGGGTGTATTGCGATTGTATCATCAAAGTCCTGCTTGGTAGCCCCCATTCGAATAGCAACGGCAAAACCCTGAAGCATTTCATCAGCCCCCAGACCGATAACATGGCACCCGACGATTTTTTCTTCTTCACCCACCACAACCAGCTTCATCGCCGTTTTCACCTTGTGCCGGGTAAGTTGATGATACATTGGTACGAAGCTGGTGCTATAAACCTTGACAGCAGCACCATAACGCTCTCTGGCAGCCTCCTCACTCAAGCCTACCGTACCAATGGGAGGATGAGTAAACATCACTGTGGCAATATTCTCATAACTCATTTTACGCTCCGGCTTACCGCCATATAAACGGTCAGCAAGTCTGCGACCAGCTGCAATTGCAACGGGAGTCAGAGGTGCTTTGCCAATAATATCGCCAATCGCATAGATACCAGGCACGCTGGTCTGCTCTAGCTCATCAACTTTGATCATGCCATTATCGGCAATTTCAATATCGGTATTTTCCAGCCCGATATTATCCGTGTTTGGCTTTCTGCCAATAGCCCAGATCAGGGCATCAATATCCTCGATGGTGTCTCCGTCCTGAAATGTTAGCAACACCTTACCATCTGCCTGTTTCTCTAACTTGCTAATAATCCCTGCATCATTGATATGTATACCGCTGGCTTCCATTTCAGCACGCAGACCCGTCTGCAACATTTCATCAAAGCCAACCAGTACTGGCCAACCCTGGTGCAATACGCTGACATCGGAACCAAAACCACGCATCATCATAGCCAGCTCCAGCGCAATATAACCGCCGCCAACAACAACAACTTTTGCGGGCTGTTCTTCATCCAGGTCATTGAAAAAGCCATCCGACGTAATGCCCAACTCGGCACCTGGAATATCTTGCGGGATAATTGGCGCTCCGCCAGTCGCGACAACGATATGATCTGCAGTGTACTGTTCGCCATCTACCTCCAGCGTTGTGTTATCCACAAAACGGGCATAGCCCTCAATGAGCTCTACATTCTGCCCCGCCAGGTAATCAAAGTACCAGTCATTAATGCCGCCAATAAAATTATCCCGCTTCATGACCAGCTTTTCCCAGTTGAGATCCCCCACCGAGACATCAAAACCATAATCCTGGGCATCCTGCATGGCGTGTGACAAACTGGCTCCATACCACATGACCTTTTTTGGAACACAACCCACATTAACGCAGGTGCCACCAAGCTCTCCTACCTCAATAACTGCACACCTTGCACCATAGGAGGCTGCTCGCTCTGCCACTGAAAGCCCACCACTGCCAGCACCGATAGCAATAACATCAAAATGATTACTCATGTTTTATCCTTGTTTTTTCTGTTACAGGTTTCTGATTAGCCCCTTAAAAACCATATCATCATAACCAACAATGCCAATTATGCTGCCTGTGGCATCACTCACAGGGGCCGAGTGCAGTCCAAAATTGTGAAAAAGTCGCGCGCAGTAGCGTACATCCATATTGTCCCTTACGCAGATAGCAGGCTTGGACATGACTTCATAAATATTTATTCGCTCCGGACTCTTGTCATGCGCTATTACTTTTTTTGCGATATCTGCCATACAAACGATACCGTATTCATCATCTTCATGGCGCTTGTCGACGATCAGGACACGTGTACAGCATTCACGCATCTTCTTTAAACCCTCAAGCAGTGTATCCTTACTATTCACCCTCATCACTTCGTTATTCATGACGTCTTTTACACGGATAATCTCGGTCATAGTTTTTCCTCAATAACCTCGGAGAGAACTTCTACCTGGCGGGTAACACCTACTGCATCTTCCACATCAAGCTGAAAAGCAATTCCAGCACCACTGGATGTATCAAATTCAGCTGCTTTCTCAATAACTTCAAGCACATCACGACTAAGGTGCTTTTCCACCAGAAATAAAATCATATCTCTGGGGGATTCCAGCTGCAAACCGAAAAAGGTGGTTGCTCCTTCCAGCCCCTCACCTCGGGCATTGTTAATCACTGTTGCACCAGTCGCTCCTGCTTCTTTTGCGGCATCAATGACCGCATCGGTTTTTTCATCATTTACCAGTGCAATTAATAATTTAAAGTGCATGATTGTGTCTCCCAACGCTGGACTTGTTATCTTCTTTATTCGCCGCTCGTTTTACTACATCTGTCAATTTTTTCACCGCTTTTTTGTCGGACTTTTTATCTGATCTCCTAGCTTTCTTACGAGCCTTAAGCTCAGACAACTTAGCATAAGCCAATACACTCATGATAGGAAACAGGCTGGCAAAAGCAATAAGTCCAAAACCATCAATCAGAACATTACGACCCGGTACCGTTTCAGCCAGGCCTAAACCCAGCGCTGCTACCAGAGGTACCGTTACAGTCGATGTTGTCACTCCACCCGAATCATACGCCAGGGCAATGATTTTTTTCGATGATACCAGTGTTTGCAAAACAACCACCGCATAACCTGCAGCAATAAAATAGTATAATGGATATCCCGTAATAATACGCCATGCTCCCAGAGAAATGCCTACTGCAACCCCAATGGCTACAGCGACACGCAGCCCCCAGATACTAACAGCGCCACCTGAGACTTGAGAAGCTTTTATGGCAACTGCCATCAGTGATGGTTCTGCGATGGTGGTACTAAAACCTATCGCAAACGCAAAAATCAGCACCCAATAGTAGTCAAACCAGTGTACGATATGAGGAATTTCAGACAAACCATGATAGATAAACGACGGATCTGTCAATTGTTCAGCCATTAAACGCCCCAGCGGAAACAATGCCTCCTCAAGACCTTGCAAAAAAAATGTCAAGCCCAGTAAAACGTAAAAAAAACCAATCACTACTTTACGAAAATTTGGTAACGGTTTCCTAATAACCAGAAACTGAAAGCCAAACAGCACTGCACCAATAGGCAGTACATCACGCAACGTACCCAGAAAAGCTTGTAAAAAATCAAAAAACCAGACCTGCATCAGATCACCATTCCATACATCATGACAAAAATTATGGGTAACAGAGAAGCAAAGGCTATCAAGCCAAAGCCATCAATCATCGGATTACGCCCCTTGATATTGGTAGCCAGCCCCACTCCCAGTGCTGTTACCAGAGGGACTGTAATAGTTGAGGTGGTCACGCCACCAGAGTCATAGGCAATGCCTATAATAAAATCCGGAGCAAAAAAGGTCATCAAAATTACAGCAACATAGCCACTGATAATGATGTAATGTAGTGGCCAGCCCTTGAGGATTCGCAAAACACCCAGCACAATAGCCAGACCAACAGACGCTGCCACGGTTACCCTCAAGCCTAATGAATAACTATCCTTTGCAGCATCACTTGCCTGAATAACGTGACCACCAGCAGCTATGGTAGCTGCCTCATCTGCAACAGCAATTAATGCAGGCTCAGCGATTGTTGTACCAAACCCCAGTGCAAATGCAAATAGCAACAGCCAGAATACGCTACCTTTTTTGGCAAATGCTCCAGCCATACTTTCACCAATGGGAAACAGACTCATTTCCAGCCCATAGATAAAGAACGTTAGCCCTAAAATAACGAGAAAAGTACCACTAAGCAGACCAAACAAGTCAGACACAGGCTGTTTCAATACAAATAATTGAAAGAAAGCAATCACGATGATGATAGGCAACAAATCCCTGATACTGCCTAACATTGATTGAAATAACGCTTTGAACCCCTGTGACACTGTAATTCCTTTGTTCTAATCTTATATCTGTGGAGATGGCTTATTGGTCAAATAAGGCTGAATTCTTGTCCGGACACACGAAAACAACACTGCTCATAGCTAACTAAAGCAAGCACATCAGTACATAAAGTACTGAACAGTATTTAGTGTGTTTATTGAGGAAAAGACAGACTAAAGAACGAGAAGAACGTATATAACAGATGTCTGTATTCTTTTACTTATAAGTCCGTATAAGCTCACCATGAAAACCTGGCTGCAGACTAGTAGAAAATGGGAA
>JALVFC010000238.1 GCA_027030285.1 Thiotrichaceae bacterium
CGTTTTTCCACATCACTGGCACTGGCACCGGGATACAGCGTGATAATGGTGATCCAGTTAAAATTGATCGTGGGATCCTGTTGTCTTGGCAGACTGGTGTAGGACATAAAACCAACAATCAGCACCAGCACAAAGAGCAGATTTGCCAACACATGGTTTTGCAGAAGGCGAGAAAACATAATGCTCTATTTTTCCTGAAGCGCCTGAACCGGCAGCATACCAGTCCGACCTTTTGCGGAATCTTCTGCTCCAGGCGAACGCTGCCAGTCAACCTGCTCATCTGGCTTTAATCGAAAACGGTTGCTATCAATAACCAGCGTATCGCCAGGTAAATCTATCAAAGCTGGCTGCCCTTCTCTGGCATTCGGTAATTCATGAAACCGGGCTATCGCTTGAGCAGTTTTACTGGCAGGTTTTTGCAGAATCATCACCCCCAGCTTGCCCTGCCTTCTGAGCAGATAATCTGCTGGCAAAAATGCCGCCTTACTTTGCCATTGCAATCGCCCTGTCAAGCCTGCAATCAAGGTGCTATCACTAACTTGCTTTTCTGGCTTTAGCATCACCCGCTGAGTTTTACTGGCAGATTTTATTTCTTTATTAATAGCACGAAAAATAACAGGTAACTTGTTGTTTTTATACACAAACACATGATCTTCAACCTGTTGTATATCAAGGATTTCTGTCGGTGTAAGTTCCGCTGTAATTTCCACAGGCTGTGTTTGCAATAGTTTCAGAACGGGAGAATGAGGTGCTACCAGTTGCCCAACACTCACCAATTTCTCAGTAACCTGACCGGAGAAAGGCGCACGGATTTTACAATGCTCGACTGCCAGCTGCGCCTGCTCCAGCGCGGCCTGTTTGATAGAAATATCAGCACGGGATACCTCAGCCTGTAACTCGGATTGCTCCAGAATACTATCGGCAATGGTATTTTGCTTACGCAGCCTGTGGTTTCTCTGGTATTGCTTTTCAGACAGTTTAAGCTGTGCTCTCGTAGCTTGCAGTGCTGCCTTAGCCTGTTTTTCTGCCAGTTCGTATTGCCGACAGTCAAGCTCTAGCAGTAGCGCACCCTGCTTTACTTCATCGCCTGCCTGCACCAGGATTTTCTCGATCTGGGCTGAAATCTGTGAGCCAATAACTGCGTAGTTCAAACTGACAACAGTAGCCGGTGCACTTTTTTTCACACTAATTAATATTCTGGATAAAGGTGTTGTCGTCACCTTAAGCCGCGCATCAGTAACAGCCCATACGTTATTAAAACAAAGCAGCAAAGGGAAAATAACAAAGAGAAACCTGCACTTGATAGTATGCATTAGAAATTTATGTGGTTAGTTAGCGATGTTCCATCAAGGCTATTATGTACCTGAAAAGCAGTAGTGACAAACCCATGTTGTCACCACCCCCGTCATTACGATGCAGACCGGAATCCATGCATGCAACAGCACTAAAGCAATGATGGATACTGGTCTACACTGGTGGTATAACAGCTCTACTCAATCACTCCTCTCATCCTGTAAGAAACAACGACATCTATTGCGCTGGGCTCAACAATACACTGCACCCTGCACAAGCCGCAGCCCACACAGTATTCAGTATCAATATGTGGTCGTTGATGATCCCAGGCCAGTGCGCCAGGTACCGGGCAGACATTGCAGGCACCGCATTCAGGTCCCTGATAAGTAAAGCATGTTGACTGATTGATTCTTGCTTCAGCAAGTCGTGGCAGAGGGGGTGAGGGCTGTACTTCAATAACGGTTTCCGGTGAACGGTCTTCCATGGTTTCATGCGACTTGTCGTTGCCTTCGTCACACTCACTCATAGCTTCCGTGGCAGTCTCAACCCTGGGTATCTGCAATGCCTTTTCATGGCAGGCATTCACACATGGCCAGTCGTCACACAGATGACAGGCTTTATTGAGCAGATCCAGCGCCGGTGTGTTCACAACCTTGACACCATAACGGGCGGGCAACGGAAATATGACCTGATGCGGACAGGCTTCCACGCACTCCTGACAGCGGGTACAGGCAAGCAAAAAGTCTAACTCATTAATGGCATAGGGTGGTCGAAACCAGCGTTTGGCTTCCTGCGTCACTTTGGCATCCACCAGTTCAACCGCTTTTTCCGCCGTCTTTCTGAATGCCTGGGTAAAAAAACTTCGTCTGTCCATCTGCTGTCACCTGTTACATTCGCATGACCATCGGCTGCATCAGCATCCACAGATGAAAACCGGTCATACCCAGTATAAAAAACAGTATGGGTGCAAGCCGCCACCCTGCCCTGTTCGTATCGGTTGCCAATACGCTGCGACCACGATAGCGAAGAATCTGTATCGCCATCACAAAGCCGGCAATCATCAGACCTGCCTGCAATGCAAACAGCATATCTTCAGACATCCACATACTCATGTGACGCTGGTGTTTTTCCATCATTGACAGGGGCTGAGTTCCCGCTCCGGTGGGGTTGATAATGACCGACCAGATCCCACTGCTTTCCCTGACCAGATGATTCAGGTTATGTGCCAGATGATAGAAGAATGCCAGCGGCAGTGCGACAAACGAAAAGGTTGCAAAACTCTGTTTCATGCTCAGCGGTGTTTTGGTCAAGTAGCGGGTCGCCACCACCATCAGCAGATAAAAAACGGCGACAACTGCCAGTGCCAGCAGTATCCCGACAGTAAAGCTCCCCAGCATTTGCTGTCCATCATGGACCAAACGTGCCAACTGGTGCATCCAGTCCTCCCAGAAGGGCATCATGGTCAACCCGTGAAAGCCAGTCAATGCCAGCAATCCCAGCATAAACCACGCCTCGTCCCAACGTGGGCGAGCTTCCTGGGTCGCCTCGGTATTCGGGGTACGCAAACGCCAGGCAACATTTTCGTGTGGGCAACTTTGAGCGCAGTTTCCACAGGATGTACAGTAGCTATTTTGTTTGAGCGTGCCCATCACCAGTGAAGTCGGGCAAGATTCGATACTGTCTGTGCCGTGATA
>JALVFC010000239.1 GCA_027030285.1 Thiotrichaceae bacterium
TCTTTATGGATACTGATCTTCCGTTCAATATAATCAATCTGATTATTAAGCTGGCGTAACTCCCGTTGTGTTCTGGCGCTTTCGAGCGGTGGTGGCTCTACGACAGCAGGCTTATTCTTCTGTTGAGCAAGCAAGGCATCCCGTTCTTCATCCAGCACTTTAATTTCATTTAACCAGATGTCTTCAATATCCGGACGATTCTTTTTGCGTGCGTCTTCCACTCTTCTTTCATAGAGTGCTTTCTTTTCCTTGATCCGGTCAAGCTGTGTCTGTACAGAAGTGTTTGGCATAGGGAAATCCTTTGGTGCTTTTTATCGTTATAACAATAACTTGTGGGTGTTATTTATAAAATATAGGAGAGCATGCCGGAATGTCAATGGGTTATTGAGAATTTTTCATGCAAAATCTTCTGTTGCTGGCAATACCACGGGATACTGGAGTAATCCGTATGTATTCCCACGCAGGATCGCAGAACAAGGGGGGGTATGGATGTATTTACAGTGTCCTGTAAAAATCAGTAGTTACGTTTTGTCTAGTAATAAGAATGGTAACTACTCAGGGTAATTGTATTTGTAAGGCGGTTAGTATTGAGTGTGAGGGGGCTTTTTGTTAAGCCCCCCCCTGTTTTATTAGTAACTTTACTTGCTACTGTGCATTATTTCATCTTTTATGTTAGCTGACATTCTGCGAGCCTGAACAAGTGATGACCATGTATTTACAACCTCTAGTGTGACATTGCCATTGGCATCAACGATCAGGTTAAATACATTCCAGAGATCGTCAGTTGCTGACTGACCCGGAGGTGGTGTAAATATGCTTGTGCGACCATTAAGTCTCAGTCTGATTTGTGCAGATGAGTTTGAGATAGTCGATGTTCCTGAATAATGATGCACCGCATAGCGATAGGTTCCTGGTTCCGGGAATTGTGCGATAGTCAGTACTTCTGGACCAAAACTGTCTGTGTCATCAACATCCAGCTGTGCGAAAGGTGCTGAGTTCAGACTTCCCAGATTGGAAAACCATATATGGTAATCGTTTGGACCATACAGGTGTGTATCCAGGTCTGCCGGGTTTTCACCCCAGGTTAACCGTGCGGTTATGGCTTCGTTAGCAAGTATCAAGCATGAGGAAGTGATATCTAAGTCAAAATTAGTATCTTCGTCATCACCAACTGTGACTGTACTTGATAGTTTGTCTGCAAAGATCCCGTTCAGTAAAGAGATGCCGCCACGTTTAGCCTGAATGGTAAAGATGCCCTGGCTGTTAGTGAAAGCGTGAGATGAACCGTTGTAGTCCTGTCCTTCCATAGAAACACGTGCGTGATTAACTGGGTTGCCAGCGGCATTTTCAACACAACCTGTTATGGTAATTGACTCATATAATCTGTCAGCATTCCATACGGTGAAATGGGAAACTGTACCTTCATAGAAGCTGCCTGTGGGATCAAGTGTTGCTGTTCCTTCCTGAACCCACAAACCACGATCTTCATCAAAGTAATACAAAGGGATAGTTTGCGGAGTAGTGTTACCACGGCTTGATACTGGAATACGTACAGTTGCCAGGGTGTTTGGTGCAAGATTAAGCTCGTTGCCTGAGGCATCAGTAAATGAAGCTGACAATGCGCCAAAGCTTTCAATAATATACTCTGTCCCATTAGTGTCTATTGCAGTGTAGTCACCAGGCATGGCATTGACATTTGCCGCAGGATTGATAGGTGTAAGGTGGGCAGTAACATTACCCGTAGGTGCTGCCCCCGTGTCAGGATCGATCAGTGAGCCAGCTGGTAATAAAACACTTGCTACTGAGTTGGGTACATTTACAGTCACGTCTGTGTTTAAGCTGGATGCGTTGATTTGTTGGTCTGTAGTAACTGGTAAAACAAGAACTTCTACCGTAGCTGTCATTGAACCAGGCGTGAAAGTGACTCTGCGGCTGGTTGTAACAAAGCCATTTTTACTTACCTTTACAACAAGGTTTCCCGTATCGGGCAGGTTGTTGAGTATAAACCTTCCTGATGTCGTGTGAG
Source organism: Thiotrichaceae bacterium (assembly GCA_027030285.1). Classification (GTDB taxonomy): domain Bacteria; phylum Pseudomonadota; class Gammaproteobacteria; order Thiotrichales; family Thiotrichaceae; genus HyVt-477. Next base: position 2,027 of record JALVFC010000239.1, read on the forward strand.
TGCTATGCCCTGATATGGTGACTGTAGCATCATTAAGCAGGTCGCCTGTTAGAATATTGTGTACCTGTCCCTGAACAGAGCGATTGCTGTTTGGCTGGTTGGGTGCAGCTGTATCTTCACCACCACAGGCAGCTAACATAGTGACTAATAGGCTGAAAAGTAAAAGCCGTGCATATTTTGTGATGTGATTTTTATTCATTAGTTTTATCTCCTGTTTGTGAGGTGGTGAATCATAGGAGGCTTCTATCCAATGATCTGTCTGGTTATAGATAAAAGTAATGATTAGACTGACTGGTAGATAAATGATGTATTTAAGAGTTTATCTGGCTGTATGGTATTTAGTCATGACTAGTACAGCATTCAGCAATTACGGCTAACAATCTGGCGGTCTAAATCCTTGATAACATCGTTATCAGTCCTCTCCATAGTCCTGCTATGACTCGTCGTGATGCCTTGTTCTCAAGGATTTATCCTCGCCAGAGTTATTCGCCTTAATTACTGAATGCTGTACTAGCCATATTTATGCTTGTTGGTGCAGTTAGTGAACAAAATTGTCTATATTTTAGCATATTGGGGCTGCTTAACCGTCTGTTAGGATACAGTGCACGAGGTTTTCACGGACAGCCTCCTAGCAGCGCTCAAAAAGTCCCGCTGCTCCCATGCCTGTACCGATACACATGGTTACCATACCGTAGCGTGCCTGGGTACGTTGCAGACCGTGTACTACGGTGGCTGTGCGGATGGAGCCAGTGGCACCTAGTGGGTGTCCCAGGGCGATGGCGCCGCCCAACGGGTTGACTTTTTCGGGGTTTAGCTGGAGGTCATTGATAACGGCAAGGGCTTGCGCGGCGAAGGCTTCGTTGAGTTCGATCCAGTCAATGTCGTCAAGTTTGATACCGGTTTGTTTGAGTAGTTTGGGGATGGCTTCTTTGGGGCCTATGCCCATGA
>JALVFC010000240.1 GCA_027030285.1 Thiotrichaceae bacterium
TGATCTTTCCATCCGCCATCACATGCACATAATCCGGCTCAATATAATCCAGCAGGCGTTGGTAATGGGTCACCAGAATCATGGAACGCTCGGGGCTGCGTAACTGGTTGACACCCGTAGCCACACGGCGCAGCGCATCAATATCCAGCCCGGAGTCGGTCTCATCCAGAATAGCAAGTGCAGGTTTAAATAATGCCATTTGCAGGATTTCATTGCGCTTTTTCTCACCGCCAGAAAAGCCCACATTGACCGCACGCTTCAGTAGGCTATCATCCATATCCATTGCTTTGAGCGTAGTGCGAATGAGCTTCATAAAAGCAGGTGCGCTCAGCTCCGGCTCCCCTCTGGCAGCTCTAACAGCATTTAGCGCCGTGCGTAAAAACACCATATTATTCACACCGGGGATTTCTACCGGATACTGAAATGCCAGAAAAACACCGCGATGGGCGCGCTCTTCAATACTTAAATCCAGCAGGTTTTCCCCCTGATACGTCACGCTGCCATCAGTAACACTAAAATCCTCATGCCCTGCCAACACATTGGCGAACGTGCTTTTACCCGAGCCATTTGGCCCCATAATGGCATGCACTTCACCTGGCTTTACCTGAAGATTTAGCCCCTTCAGGATGGCTTTATTGTCTACCGTAGCATGCAGATTTTCGACACTTAGCAGATTTTCAGATTGATTCATATTGCACTCTCATTGTTGGTTGACACACTTGCCGCCGAACCCCTACGTCTACCCCACCGAACCTTCCAGACTAATCTCCAGCAGCTTGCGCGCTTCAACGGCAAACTCCATGGGCAATTCATTAAACACTTCCTTGCAAAAACCATTCACAATCAAGGACACAGCTTCCTCTTCCGATAGCCCCCGTTGTTTACAATAAAACAACTGATTAGCATCTATTTTTGAAGTCGTTGCTTCATGCTCCACCCTGGCAGTCGGATTCGCCACTTCGATATACGGAAACGTATGCGCAGCGCATTGATCACCAATTAATAACGAATCACATTGCGTATGATTGCGCCCTGCTTCCGCTCCCTTGTTCATACGCACCAGACCACGATAGCTATTCACCCCCCGATCTGCCGATATACCCTTGGAGACAATCGTGCTGCGAGTGTTTTTACCCATGTGATACATCTTGGTGCCAGTATCCGCCTGCTGGCGACCACGTGTCACCGCAACCGAATAAAACTCACCAATCGAATCATCGCCTTTCAATATACAACTGGGATATTTCCAGGTAATGGCAGAGCCGGTTTCTACCTGAGTCCAGGAAATGTGCGAGCGATCACCCTTGCAGATACCGCGCTTGGTCACAAAGTTATAAATCCCGCCCTTGCCATCCGCATCACCGGGATACCAGTTTTGCACAGTGGAATACTTGATATGCGCATCCTCCAGTGCAATTAACTCAACCACAGCAGCATGCAACTGATTTTCATCCCGCATAGGTGCCGTACAGCCTTCCAGATAACTAACATAGCTACCCTTATCAGCAATAATCAGCGTGCGTTCAAACTGCCCGGTTTTCGCTTCGTTAATGCGAAAATACGTGGATAACTCCATCGGACAACGCACACCTTCCGGCACATACACAAAAGTACCATCGCTAAACACAGCCGCATTCAGCGCAGCAAAAAAGTTATCCGTATGCGGCACAACAGAACCAAGATATTTCTGCACCAGTTCAGGATATTCCTTAATCGCCTCAGAAATGGAACAAAAAATAACCCCCGCCTTAGCCAGCTCCTCCCGAAAAGTAGTCGCCACTGAAACACTGTCAAAGACAGCATCCACCGCCACACCCGCCAGCATTTGCTGTTCATGCAGCGGAATACCCAGCTTGTTATAAGTTTCCAGCAAAGCAGGATCAACCTCATCCAGACTTTCAGGCGCATCCTGTTTTGATTTAGGTGAGGAAAAATAAGAAATTTCCTGATAATTAATCGCAGGATAATGGATCTTCCCCCAATGCGGCTCCTGCATGGTCAGCCAATAATGATAAGCTTTCAAACGCTTTTGCAGCATATACTCCGGCTCCTGCTTTTTTGCAGAAAGCCTGCGTATCACCTGCTCATCCAGACCAGGAGGAAAAGTATCCGCTTCGATATCCGTAATAAAGCCTTCGGAATACCCGCTTAGCTCCATCTCCTCAACCATTTTATTAGATGCTCGCATTAATCATCCACCACACAAAGACTTTAACGGTAGGCAACTGCCACAGACAGAATACCCGACTAAATTACTTGGTTAATTGTAGTCCTTATTTTCAGGGGGTGACTATTTACCTTGTGAACGGTGGCACAATTCTTAAGGAGACTGATTAGCCCACAGTTTACTGAAAGGGGTATGTGGTATCACTCCGAAGTTGAATATCTGAATCAACGGTAGTCGCTGGTAATTTTATTCACCAATCTTTCTATGAAATTTTCTGGGTCGCTATAGCCTCTTTAGGAGGGCTGCTTAGGGAATCAGTTTGTATTTTCCGACTTATGATTCAGTCATGAGGTCTGTAAAGCTTCTTGATCAGCAATAATATCTTTTACACTGCGGCTACTAAACTCGCCTTTTTCGGCTTGAACGGCACCTTTTTTAACTTCATAACGCAAGCGCTCAAGCTTCAGGTCACTATATAGTATTAGCCTAAGTACGCGCGAGCATAGTCCTAAATATCTTATCAATATACGCACCATCTTCTTTTTGAAAAAGTACATGGTGACTAGAAAAATCCTTTTCGATGTCATTACCATCACCCCACCAATCAATTTCACGTTGATAAGTGTTTGACACAGTAAAAGAATCCAGTATCACATCAGGATCATTCAACCGCCTCTCAATATTCTTGATTTCTTTTGCAAACTGCACTTTGGGGTCTTTAAAGCCTCGAATATGTGTTAAGCCTTTGGGGTCAATAAAGCAGACATATTGCTTGCCATCTGCAATTAACCATAAGATAAAA
>JALVFC010000241.1 GCA_027030285.1 Thiotrichaceae bacterium
AAATGCTGGAGCTGAGTATTTATGATGATATTCCTCATCTGTTGACTCCGGTAGTGACCGACATGAAGGACGCAGCCAGTGCTTTGCGCTGGTGTGTAGCCGAGATGGAGCGACGTTATCTACTCATGTCGAAAATGAAGGTCAGAAACATTGATGGGTATAATGCAAAAGTTCAGGAAGCTATAGACCGTGGAGATCCCATTGTAGATCCGCTGTTTGATGCAACAACCAGTCTGGAAGTCAGACCACAGCTCCTGGAGCCACTACCAAAAATCGTTATTGTGGTGGATGAGTTTGCTGACATGATGATGATTGTTGGTAAAAAGGTGGAAGAGCTGATTGCACGCCTGGCTCAAAAAGCCAGAGCTGCTGGTATTCATCTGATTCTGGCGACGCAACGTCCATCAGTCGATGTCATTACCGGGTTAATCAAAGCCAATATTCCCACACGCATTGCCTTTAATGTGTCTACCAAGGTTGATTCCCGTACCATTCTTGATCAGGGAGGTGCCGAACAGCTGCTGGGTCAGGGAGATATGCTTTATTTGCCACCTGGAACAGCCATGCCGCATCGTGTTCATGGAGCCTTCGTAAGTGACCAGGAAGTGGAAGATGTGGTGAGATTTGTCAAGACACAAGGGGAACCTGAGTATATTTCCGAGGTCATACAGGAAGCTCCAGCCGATGCAGCTGCGATTCCAGGTCTGGAGCCGCTGGCGTCTAAAGACTCGGAGTCAGATCCGCTCTACGATGAAGCTGTACATATTATTACAGAATCTCGCAGGGCATCAATTTCCTATCTGCAACGACGCTTGAAGGTCGGTTATAACCGGGCTGCAACGATGATTGAAGCGATGGAAAAAGCTGGTGTGGTCAGTGCTGTACAGTCCAATGGAACACGTGAGGTACTGGCTCCACCACCTGTGGCTGACTAACCTAATCATCTAGGAGGCTGTCCGAGAACTAGCTTTTAAAAAACACAGAAACAACATATAGTGTTCTTTTAGCACAATGACCACTATATATTGATTAAAATTTTAAAAAACTTAGTTCTCGGACAAGCTCCTAGGTACGTGCGGTATCTATCACACTGAAGGATTAAAATAACAACAGGAATACTATGAAAAAAATTATTACGCTATTTAGCCTGATTTTACTTGCAGGCTTATTTTCTACAGCTCATGCGGCAACCACTGCCAGAAAAAATCTGGACAGGTTTTTTACCAGCGTGACTACCATGCAAGGTAGCTTTATTCAGCAACTTTACGGTAAGAATGGCAAAGTCAAAGAGACCACACGAGGAAATTTGTATCTACAACGCCCAGGTAAGTTTCGCTGGGTATATACGGGCACTGACCCACAGCAAATTATTTCCGATGGTAAAAATATCTGGATTTACGATCAGGAACTGGATCAGGTAACTGTTAAACCCCTGAATAAAACGATAGCTAATTCGCCAGCCGCTATATTGATGCAAAAAACCATTCCTGACAGTCAATTTAAGGTGATGGAAATGGATGACCACACTAGTGGCTGGAACTGGTTTTATCTGCAACCCCACCGCAAAAACTTTGATTTTAGAGCAGTTCAGCTGGCAATGGATAACCAGGGTAATCTGCAACAGATGGTGCTTTACGACAAAATTGGTCAAAAAACTGTAATCACCTTCAAGGCTACTGCTAATCGTCCCATTAATGCAAACCAGTTCACTTTTACGCCACCTGCTGGTGTTGATGTAATTGGTACGCCGCAAGCCTGATTCCGATAGTGCCAGAGCTGTTTGCTACGAACGACCAGCAAGCCTATCGACCTCTGGCAGATAGAATACGACCTCAATGCCTGGCAGAGTATGCTGGGCAACGTCACCTACTCGCCAGGGGCAAGCCCTTACGCGAAGCCATTGAGCACGATCGCTTGCATTCCATGTTGTTCTGGGGACCTCCTGGTACTGGAAAAACCACGCTTGCAAGAATGATAGCGGCTACTGGTGGTGCTGAATTCATCACTCTTTCTGCCGTACTTTCAGGTGTCAAGGATATCCGTGAGGCAGTAACCATTGCCAAACAAAATCGCCTGCAAAAGAACTTGCCCACCGTTTTATTTGTTGATGAAGTTCATCGTTTTAATAAATCGCAGCAAGATGCATTTTTACCTCATATTGAAGATGGCACGTTTTTCTTTATTGGGGCAACTACTGAAAATCCCTCTTTTGAATTAAATAACGCATTACTCTCAAGAGTACGCACCTACGTCTTACAGTCACTGGATGATGCGGATATCAGGCAAGTGGTTACCAGAGCCATTGCAGACAGGGAAAGAGGCCTTGGAGAATTGCAACTTGAGCTGGATGAGGACGCCATGCAACTACTGATACGCTCGGCAGATGGAGATGCCCGGCGTGCCTTAAACTGGCTGGAAATAGCCTCAGATCTTGCTGTCAGGCAGCCCTCTGGAAGCTTGCTGATTAATGCTGAGATAATCGCTGATGTTGCTCAGGAATCCACACGCCGTTTTGACAAAGCAGGTGATATTTTTTATGAGCAAATTTCAGCCCTGCATAAGTCTGTCAGAGGCAGCAATCCTGATGCTGCTTTGTACTGGCTGTGCAGAATGCTGGAAGGTGGTTGTGATCCGCTTTATATTGCACGCAGAGTGGTTCGTATGGCATCCGAAGATATTGGCAATGCAGACCCCAGAGGGCTTGCATTAGCGTTAAATGCCTGGGAAACCTATGAGCGTCTCGGTTCACCGGAAGGTGAGTTAAGCATTGCTCAGGCAGTGATTTATCTTGCCTGCGCACCGAAAAGCAATGCCGTTTATATGGCATATAAGGCTGCACAGAAGCTGGTGAAGCACTCTGTTTCAAAAGATGAGGTTCCCAAACATCTGCGCAATGCTCCAACTGCATTAATGAAGAAACTGGATTATGGTAAAGATTACCGCTACGCACATGATGAAGAAAAT
>JALVFC010000242.1 GCA_027030285.1 Thiotrichaceae bacterium
CTTGCCTCGAATGCAGCACCTGTACCACCCAGGCCAGCACCCACAACCAAGACATCAATACCGTCTTCAACTATAGTATCGTAACCCATTAGTAGTACACTCCTTCTTTCATTGTCAGACCATTAGATTCCAGGGTATGTAAACCACCATCATCCAGGCGAATATATTTTGGCTCATTGTAAAGCAAATGACTGTTGCGCATTGAGTCATCAGGCTCGGCAGCCTCTTTCAAATTAGGGATACCCGTACCCCAAGGCTTGGTAGTAATAGGTGCCAGCAACTCCCAGTCCTTCTTGCCGTTACGGAACATGATGCGCCAGGCGATAACGCCTTTTTCTTCATCACGGCGTACACGCACAGAGTGACCAAGCGGCGCAAAGTCTGCATAGCCACGCACGTCAATCGCGTTATGTGGGCAGGCTTTTACACAGGAGTAACACTCCCAGCACATGTTGGGCTCAATATTATAGGCACGTCGAGTTACTGTATCGATATGCATAATATCTGATGGGCAGATGTCAACACACTCTCCGCAACCATCACAGCGGGTCATATATACAAATGTAGGCATATTAAATTCCTCTTTAGCGATATGCTTAAAAATTAATAATGGCGGGCGGGTTCACGTCTGATACCAGGCCCCATATTGGGTGGGTTTTTGCCCATGTACTCAGGAATATCAGGGTATTTCTCATGAACTTCAGCACTTGAAAGGTCTGGAACATCAGGCAGCTTTTCACGTGCACCTTCAGCAAAACTGACTTTCTTCTGGTAAGCAGCGAAAGGCTTGAAGAACATATGTCCCAGCTTGGACCAGAAAGTCGTAGCAGCAAGAACGGTAGTTGCCAGAATAAATAGTGCGAACATCAGCCATGAACCTGTGAAAGACCAGAGCAATGCAAAGGTTGACATCCCCAGCAATGACAGAATAAACACATCAGAGCGGAATGAAAGTTTGTACCATTTTTTACCTTCTGCTGCGACATCAGCACGAATACCAAACCAGAACCAGTAACCACCAATAGCAAGGCTTAGTGCGCCAAGATGCCACAATACAGCCCAGATACCACCTGCACCAGTGAAAATCATAATTGCTGAAGTGATAACAAACACGATGAAACCGTACATAGTCATAAGGTGAGACAAACGGCGCTTCTGGTTGGAAAACTCAGATGAAGTCAACACTTCGTTGGTAATGGTTTTAACCAACAGTGAACTTTTTTCTGACGAACTGATCGGAGTCTTTGCAAGCTTTGACATGGCCTCTGTATGCTTGTCAAAATACTCCTTACTTTTCTTGTGGCGCATATCCAACAGGACACCCACAACAACGAGTACAACCATTGCAATGACGAACATTATCATGGTTGATTGAGATAAAGCCTCTGCAACAGAGGCAAACGGATTGGTAGTGATCATACTGAAAACTCCTGGCTAATAGGTATATTAAACTATTCTAATATAGGGTGATAAAAATTCAAATGTAAATCGCGGCGCTCTTTTTAGCACCATCACGCAAAGAATACAACAATAGTCGCAAAGTATTATTTATATGCATCCATAATTATTTTCTATGACGGTGAAGCTAATTTATATTGCCTCGCAGACCTCAGGCTACACAAAGATCGAAACTTGTTTAAATATCACAACCTTTTGCTAACAATCTAGCTACTTTACAGGCCATGACCTCTTACATGTTTTTCCCGGCGCAGATTCTAACAGGATTATCACGGAATGTAAGCTCATACCTGCACCGTCTGTCGATACAATCAACCTCTATCCGCTTTTACTGAATTGTGTATAATGCGCGCGTTATTTAATTAATGCAAATAACGCAAAATGCGCTGGACGCAGGATTCTAGCAACTTTTTAAGACAGATTACACAGCGATATATGATGAATGTCACCACAATTGCGGTTATCTCAGATACCCATGCATACCTTGATCCACGTATTGCGGACATTATTCGCGAGAGTGATATTGCCATTCATGCAGGTGATATTTGCTCCTCACACATACTAAAAGACATGCGCCCAAAAACAGGCAAGGTCTATGCCGTCGCTGGCAATAATGACATAGCCCCCCACTTTGCCGAGATACCTGCTGAGCTTGAGATTGCCCTGCCAGGCGGTAAAATTGCTGTCGAGCATGGACACCTGCATGGCATGCAAAAGCCTAGCCATGCGTCGTTAAGAAAAAAACACCCACAGGCAAAAGTAATTATTTATGGACACACCCATAAAATGCTCCAGGACAAAACTGAGCTTCCCTGGGTAATCAACCCTGGAGCGGCTGGCAAAACACGCACCCGTGGAGGTCCTTCCTGCCTGACCGTGAGGTGTGAGGATGATACCTGGGAGATTACCGAACACCGTTTCACTGAGGAAAACCTATGAATAGCGACACCATCCAGGGCTTCTTATCTGGCAATAGTCTGCAAAATTTTCTGTTAGGCAATGTAGGCGCTCCTTTTATAATTGGCCTGGCTGTGGGTTATTTTGCAAAAAAGACTTTAAAGTTTGCCCTGTTACTGGGTGGATTTGCTATCGTCATCATGTTTGTTACCGAATATTATGGTTTTACCCATCTCAGTGATGAAGGTTTAAAAAACGCCACAACCGTAGTCGTTGGCGGCATGAAAACCTTTGCTGATTTTTTAATGAATCGCTTGAGTCATATCACCAGCAGAGGCTTAAGCACAGTAGCGGGTTTTGCTACTGGCTTAAAATTCGGTTAGGGTTGAGCTCCCAGATTCGATGTACGAGGCAGAAGACCTGGAAAAGCTGGCAAACTTTACCATGCCCTTCGGCAAATATAAGGGCACTCCACTGCTTGACCTGCCTGAACCCTATCTGCTGTGGTTTGAAAGCAAGGGGTTACCTGCTGGACAGTTGGGCATGTTAATGAAACTGGCGATAGAGATTAAGAGTAACGGTCTGGAATACTTACTGAAACCTT
>JALVFC010000243.1 GCA_027030285.1 Thiotrichaceae bacterium
ATCGTAGCTCTTATTTAGAGCGGAAAGTAATTCTACCTTTGCTGAGGTCGTAAGGGGTCAACTGTACGGTTACTGTGTCACCCGTGAGGATACGGATGTAGTTTTTACGCATGCGACCGGAAATGTGTGCGGTTACGATGTGTCCGTTTTCAAGTTCTACGCGAAAGGTAGTGTTGGGCAGTGTCTCTTTGACGACACCTTCCATTTCAATGTGATCTTCTTTTGCCATATATTAATCTGTCCTGATATTAGTGAGCGGGCTATTATCCACCGATAAAGATGAAAAACAAGGTCTAATTGAGCAGATAGCTTTATCCGCGACCAATTAGTGGGTATTATCGCACGCTTTTAACTGTATACGATAGCAGCAACGCGCTAAATGGTAATAATTGCGGGATAACACTCTTCCCTTGTTTGTTTATTTTTAATCCTAAAAGTTCATTTTTTCCTGATGATTAGTCAGGTGAATGTCCACGTTTTGTCATCTTTTTGATGAGCTTCGTATATGGTTTGTAACACTCTGTTTTAAAGGAGTCATTATGGCATTAGCTGGAATATTCCCCGGCCAGGGGGCACAAAGTGTAGGGATGCTGTCGCAGCTTGCAGAGAGCTTTCCCACGGTCAGGCAGACATTCGAACAAGCTTCTGATGTATTGGGGCTGGATTTGTGGCACATGGCGATGGAAGGCCCTGAAGAAGATTTAAATCAAACCATGAATACGCAACCTGCCATGTTGGCTGCCGGTGTTGCAGTCTGGCGAGTATGGTCAGAGCAGGGCGGTGAGATGCCTGTTGCAATGGCGGGTCATAGCCTGGGTGAATATAGTGCTCTGGTAGCTACTCATGCCTTGCGTTTTGGTGATGCGGTTGCTCTGGTAAGAAAGCGAGCTGAATTGATGCAGCAGGCTGTACCGGCTGGTGTGGGTGCAATGGCAGCGATTCTGGGGCTGGATGATGAGGCAGTGATCAAGGCTTGCGCAGAGGCGGCTTCTGACAATGAAGTGGTGCAGGCGGTTAATTTCAATTCACCAGGTCAGGTCGTTATTGCAGGTAATAAGGATGCAGTGTTGCGCGCTCTGGAATTTGCATCAGAAGCGGGTGCCAAACGTGCCATTGAGTTGCCTGTGAGTGTCCCTTCACATTGTGATTTGATGCAGCCTGCGGCTGAGGAGTTAAGTGTTTATCTGGCTGATGTTGCTTTGCAGCAGCCAGTGGTGGATGTACTACACAATGTCGATGCAGCCCGTTCAGAGAGTGTGGATGAGACGCGTCAGGCACTGGCGGAACAGCTTTATCGACCTGTTAAGTGGGTTGACACGATTGAGAACTTGTATAGTCAGTATGCTGCCGACAGTATGATTGAATTTGGACCAGGAAAGGTTTTGTTTGGCTTGAATCGGCGTATTAACAAAAAGATTAAAACCATTTGTGTGCATGATAATGCATCGCTTGAGAAAGCATTGGCATTGTCCTAAAGAGGTAACAACATGAGTAACGATAGTATGAATTTACAGGATCAGGTTGCACTGGTCACGGGAGCCAGTCGCGGTATTGGTCGGGCGATTGCTGAGGCTCTCGGCAAGGCAGGTGCTACAGTGGTTGGTACGGCGACATCAGAAGGCGGGGCACAGGCAATCTCTGATTATTTTGCAGAGCAGGGCATAGCTGGCAAGGGTATGGTGCTGGATGTATCCGACTCGGATTCAGTCAATGAGGTTGTCAAGGCGATTACCAGTGATTTTGGTGTGATTCGGATATTGGTCAATAATGCGGGTATTACCCGTGATAATTTGCTGATGCGTATGAAAGATGAAGAATGGGAAACTATTATTAATACCAATTTATCATCCGTCTACCGCACTGCCAAAGCTTGTTTGCGCGGTATGATGAAAGCGCGTGCAGGGCGTATTATTTCAATTTCTTCTGTTGTTGGTGCCAGTGGCAACGCTGGGCAAACCAATTATTCGGCTGCCAAGGCGGGGCTGGTTGGCTTTTCCAAGTCACTTGCCAGGGAAATTGGTTCGCGGGGTGTGACTGTCAATGTGGTGGCACCTGGTTTTATAGATACGGATATGACACGCGCCTTGCCTGAGGAGCAGCGTGCTGCGTTGCAGAAAGAAATTCCCTTGCAGCGTTTGGGAAGTGCTGAGGATATTGCCAATGCAGTATTGTTTCTAGCTTCAGACATGGGTGGATACATTACGGGTGAGACCTTGCATGTGAATGGTGGCATGTATATGGCCTGATGGCTATGCAACCGTAACTGATTGTGCTATCCCCGGAAGCTTCCATCTTGTTTTAAATGCTGGATTGCGAGTGCAGATTTAACTACAATAGCCAATTGAATTTGCCGGGTAGGAATACATATTCTTGCCGTACAAAAAGTTTTTTAATCATTAAGGAAAATAAAATGAGTGATATTGAAAGCCGCGTAAAAGCAATTGTTGCAGAGCAACTGGACGTTGATGTGAGTGAAGTAAAAGCTGAGTCTTCTTTTGTAGATGATCTGGGTGCTGACTCACTGGATACAGTCGAATTAGTGATGGCTCTGGAAGAAGAGTTTAATGCTGATATTCCTGATGATGAAGCAGAAAAAATCACTACAGTGCAAAAAGCGGTTGATTATATCAAAGCCAATGCATAATAGCTTTAATCTTTTTTCTTTTATAACTAACTACTAAAGGTCAGAGCATTGTCTAAGAGACGCGTTGTAGTGACCGGGTTGGGGATTGTGTCCCCTGTCGGTTCCAAAATTGATAAAGCCTGGAGTAATATTCTGGCTGGAAAAAGTGGTATCAATAAAATCAGTGATGAACTCTTTGATACTGCCGATTTTAGTGTAAAAATTGCAGGCAATGTAACAGACTTTGTGGTTGATGATTACATCAAGCGCAAAGATCAGAAAAAGATGGACCCCTTTATTCATTACGGTATCGGTGCTGGTACAGATGCTATCA
>JALVFC010000244.1 GCA_027030285.1 Thiotrichaceae bacterium
GTGTGAACTGCGAGATGACTTCCGGCACTTCCGGGTAGATCGTATAGCAAAGCTAAGTTTGCAAACAGAACAATTTATTATTCGCGAAGGGCGCACTTTACAGGACTACCTGGCACTGGTTAACTGTGATCCGAACAGATAACAACAGCCAGAAACAAAATAACAGAAATATGTATCGCCTTATCTATACATTGCTACTCAGCCTGCTGATGCCACTAATATTGCTCCGTCTCTATTGGCGTGGACGCAGCAACCCTGCCTATCGGCAGCGTATCGCTGAGCGATTTGGCCGGGTGGCAACACCTGCCACTTCCGTGCAGGTCTGGATACATGCTGTATCCGTCGGCGAAACCATGGCAGCCAGACCCCTGATAGAAAAGCTGATAGCCGAGTATGGCGAACAGGCAGTCTACGTCTCCACCACCACACCAACTGGCTCCGACACAGTGCGGCGACTGTTTGCTGACAGAGTATTACACGGCTACTTTCCCTACGATCTACCCTGGCTTGCAGCACGTTATCTGAAACGTATCCAGCCAGCACTATTTATTAGTATGGAAACAGAAATATGGCCAAATTTCTGGCACCAGTGCCAGCGTAATGGCATCCCCCTGATGCTCGCCAATGCACGCCTGTCGTCCCGATCTACCCGACGTTACCGCAGAGTTTGCGGATTTATATCGTCAGTATTGAATCAGGCAACACTCATAGCCTGTCGCAATGCACAAGACAAACAGCATTTTTTATCGCTAGGCGTACAAGCGGAGAAAGTGAAAGTAGTCGGTGATATCAAACTGGACATCCAGCTACAACAGGCGGACAAGGAACAGGGCAAACAATGGCGAGCGCAATGGGGCACAAACCGACCTGTACTGGTAGCCGCCAGTACACACCAGGGAGAGGACACCATGCTACTGGATGCCTTTGCCACGCTCCAGAAAAGCATCCCCGACTTGCTGATTATCCTGGTTCCGCGTCATCCCGAACGCTTTGCCGAGGTCAGCCAACTCATTGACAACTATGGCTACAAGCAACAAAAACGCAGTGCACAACAACCCTTTGCAGCCACCACAGAAGTCATACTGGGCGATAGCATGGGAGAAATGATGAGCTGGTATCACAGCGCCGATGTCGTGTTTGTAGGAGGCAGTCTGGTTAATACGGGCGGACACAACCCGCTGGAACCATTAGCGTGCCAAGTACCCGTAGTCAGCGGTCCTCATACCTTCAACTTTGCAACATTATTTGCCCAGCTACAGCAAGCCGATGCAATAAGAATTGCCCAAAATCAGGATGAACTAGTACAACAACTAGATGAACTACTAAAAAATAAACAATTGCAACACGAAATTACCAGCAAAGGCATGCAAATAATCCAGCAAAACAAAGGGGCGACTGAGAGAATCATGCAATTTGTTATCGAAGTTATCAAATGAATCTATTGTAAATGCGCAATAATATCAGCAGCTGTTATTCAGTTTGGCAAACACTTGCTCTTGCAGCACCTCCACGATTTCCTATACTTACAGTAATCATTAGGAGGTCGCTTGAAGCACTCGCAAATTACTTACGATACATTACCGCCTGAATCGCGCATATTGCGTTTGTGGCAGCGTTTTAACAGATATCCAGCCGGGCGTTATGTTTTTAATTTTCTTATTCGCAGAATAGTTCCCTATACCGGGACGATTAAGCCTCATGTTACTCATCTTGAGCCGGGTTTTGTAACGGTACAAATGAAAGACCGGCGCATTGTTCGTAACCATTTGCAGTCGATACATGCGATTGCGCTTGCCAATCTGGGAGAATTTGCCAGTGGTCTGGCTATGTTATCCGCCTTGCCGGATAGTGTGAAAGCCATTGTCACACACCTTGAAATTGATTATGTGAAAAAAGCACGCGGTCTGTTGGTTGCCGAGGGCAGGGCAGAGCCACCGAAGCTGATTACCAGTGATGTTGTTTCTGTGGTGCAGGCGGTTATTCGTGATGCGGACAATGATATTGTTGCCGAGCTTGCCGTTACCTGGCGATTGCGTCCCAAAGCCCCGGAAGCAGCCCATCAGTATGAGTGATTTTTATACACATACGGGTGCAAGGCTTCCCATTATTGGCGGGCCGATGTATCCCTGCTCCAATCTTGAACTGGTGGCTGCGGTGTCTAAAGCGGGTGGGATTGGTATTGTGCAGCCTGTCTCGATGACCTTTGTGCATAAACAGGATTTTCGCGAAGGTCTACGAGCGATTCGCCAGATAACGGATGCACCAATTGGCATGAATGCTTTGATTGAGAAATCATCAAAGCGTTACCATGAGAAAATGGTGAGCTGGGTTGACATTGCGCTGGAAGAGGGTGTGCGTTTTTTTATTACTTCACTTGGCAATCCTGCCTGGGTGGTGAAGCGCGTGGAGGAAGTAGGTGGTGTGGTCTATCACGATGTCACGGAAAGGAAATGGGCGCTCAAGGGGCTGGATGCTGGCGCCAAAGGCTTGATTGCAGTGAATAACCGTGCCGGTGGTCATGCGGGCAGCTTGTCGCAGGAGGCACTCTATGCTGAACTGAAAGATTTGGGTGTGCCGCTGGTCTGTGCTGGTGGTATCGGGGATGAAATGGCATTTACTCAGGCACTGGGTTTAGGTTATGCGGCATGTCAACTGGGTACTCGATTTATTGCCAGTGAAGAATGCAATTCCAGTCTGGTTTACAAAAAGGCTATTCTGGCTGCGGATGAGAAGGATGTTGTACTCAGTGAAAAGATAACGGGCGTGCCGGTTTCCGTCATCCGTACACCCTATATAGAGCGTATGGGAATACAGGCAGGCCCCATTGCTCGCTGGCTGCTGCAAGGCAACAGAACCAAACACTGGATGCGCCTGTTTTATACCTTGCGCTCAGCTTTTCGCTTGCGTGATGCGTCAGTCAACCCTCCTGAAGAAGAGGCAACAAGGCAGCAGGAA
>JALVFC010000245.1 GCA_027030285.1 Thiotrichaceae bacterium
TTCTGCGGCAGCATCCCTGCTGCTGAAGCCCCCAATAATTAATAACTCACGCCTTACTTACAATTACCCTGAGTAGTTACTGTAAGGGGATAGATTATCTGCTGCCAAAAATATCAGAGAAAAACCCCATGACGACCCCAAAAATAAAGGCAATCAATAACCATAAAAAAAGCTTTGAAAATAGATAAGTCATGACTCTCTCCTCTTATTCCTTGATGATAGTGAATGTGATTCGACGATTCTGTGCCATTCCTTCAGGGGTATCATTACTGGCAATAGGACTAGTTTCACCATGACCCACTGGCTTTAGTAGAGTGGCATTTACCTGATGCTCAGTTAGGTATTTCTTCACAGCCTGGGCACGGCGTAAGCTTAAAGCCATATTATATGAATCATCGCCACGCGAATCTGTGTGTCCATTGATCTCCACGCCACCAGATATAGCGTCATGGCATTCAGTTATCACTGCCGCAATCTCATTTAGCAATGGATAACTATCCTCTTTGATCACTGCCGCATTAGTACTAAAGTGAATACTCTTGCCCTCCATTACTTCATTTAACCTGGATTGACAGGCCATGATCGCCTTCTCCTGTTCCGTTGGTTCGGGCTCCGCAACGGGTTCAGGCTCGGGCTCTGGTTCAACTTTTACTGCTGGATCTGGCTTAGGAGTATCAGCGGCAACAGGTTCAGGAGTGGGTTCAGGTACTGCAACTGGCTCAGGTTCCGGTTCTGGTAGTACCACTGACAACCCATTGATTATCGGGATATTTAAGGAGCCTAAAAGTTCCTTTGCCCCATCCAGTATGCCATTTTTTTTGTCTTCGCTATCGACTGTACCTGTATATTTGAGACCTTCGGAAGTGAGCGACATAGAGCCACCATCGACACCCAGCTTGAATAAGTCTGTAAGCTTGCCCAGCCATCCAGTATGTTTAACCTTCTTGTTCACAACAAGATTGTTAATAACATTGCCTTCACCGACTCGCTCGGTAGCAGCTGCTACAATGGCATCAGCCTCTGTCTGGCTGGCAACTTCACCGTCCAGCTTAATTTCTCCATCCTCAAAGGTAACATTCAGGGTCATATCCTCGGTGGCAACAAACTCGGTAAATTCACCTTCTGCAATACGCACACCTTCAACGGATCGTGCTAGTGCCAGGGCTTTATCGCCTTCGCCGGGAGAGGGTGCTTCTCCACTTAGCAAAACATCCCGACCTCTTTCATCAACATTCACATTGACCCAGTCGAGACTCTGTCCGTGTAATGCACTTTTAACACGTTGTGTGAGATCTGACTCAATGGGATCCTTGTTTGCATTGAACATTAAAAAATAGAGCAGCGGCAAACCAAGCAGTGTCAATAACCACCATAACCCTTTGGGTAAACTACCGCAGCAGCAAGATTTCTTTTCTTCCATCATCCAATCCTTTTACTTAAAATTAGAAGTGATATGTAGAGAACAAGTATTGAGCAACTACAAGGCTGTTACCTTTGTTTACTATAACCTATTGATTCTACGACTAGTCGCTATCAGTATAGTACAAATAAACCTGACTAACATTCAGATAGTTTATTTCATGGACGAAAGCGTATCTTCACTGTACTCAAAGGAGTCAGAGAACATATGATCATTGCTTAAACCAGCCGCTTTAAATGCTTCTGCTCCGGCATTTACCATAGCAGGAGGACCACTCATATAGACATCCAGTGTAGACATATCAGGAAAGTCACGCAGTACAACTTCATGCACAAAACCAGTTTCACCTTGCCAGCTGTCCTCTTCCAGTGGCTCAGATAAAACAGGAATAAAATGGATATTGTTATG
Organism: Thiotrichaceae bacterium; assembly: GCA_027030285.1. Taxonomy (GTDB): domain Bacteria; phylum Pseudomonadota; class Gammaproteobacteria; order Thiotrichales; family Thiotrichaceae; genus HyVt-477. The sequence continues at coordinate 1,829 of JALVFC010000245.1, forward strand.
CTGAAAAGCCCATTTTTCTGCCAGTTCATAGTGATACAGGTCGATTCTGGAACGTGCTCCCCAGTACAGATAGACAGGCTGTTGGTTGCCTTCCTGAATAAGCTGCTCAATCATACCTTTCAGAGGGGCAAAACCTGTTCCTCCCCCCATCAGGATTTTGGGTCGGTCAGTATCACGCAGGAAAAAACTGCCATGTGGTCCTTCAATCCTTAGCAAGCTGTTTTCCTGAAGCTCGGTAAATACCTGAGTGGTAAATTCTCCACCTTCTACATGTCGGATATGTAATTCAAGATAAGCATCATTAAAAGGTGCATTGGCGAGTGAAAAGGCACGTCGTTTACCCATTGGCAGCAAAATATCAATGTACTGACCTGCCAGAAACTGCAGACGCTCAGTCTCTGGAAGCTTGAGCATGACTTCCATAACATCAGGTGCCAGCTTGCGTAAAGATGCTACCTTGACTGGCAGTGTTTTAACTTCAATTTCACCAACGGCTTCAATCTCGTCAACTTCAATGACCAGATCAGATAGAGCCACAGCCTGACAAAACAGCGCCTTGCCATGCTTATGATCGTACTCGGACAGTCCCATGGGAAGATCATCTGGATAATCAATCTTGCCACTGACTACCTCGCCAAGACAAGTACCACACACCCCACTGCGACAACCATAGGGAAATGCCACACTCTGACGCAAAGCGGCCTCCAGAATAGGTTCTTCCTTTTCAACCTCAATGGTATGTCCACTGGGTTGTATTTTTACCTGATAACTCATAGCGTATTCCTGTCATTGAATGATGTGATAATACCTGTTGCCACATACAAGCTCGAATACAGGGTAGGTTTTATAAGTGTAATATTAACTAGGATCAGTGCGGGCTTTTCCAAATTCAGCATCCAGCGGCAAATGGGAGATAATAAAAAATGCTGGTAATGTAGCCAACATAACCCAGACAAAAAATATGGGTAGCTGAGTTGTTGCTGAATCCAGCCACTAACCATGCCAGGTAGCATCATTCCTGCTGCCACGCCAGATAAACATACGCCAGATTAGGCAGGTTAATTGCCAGAGCCATCCACCAGATCCAGTATTTCAGACCGTTTCGGGATACCACGAT
>JALVFC010000246.1 GCA_027030285.1 Thiotrichaceae bacterium
CGGCATTCAAGGGTGGGGAAGCGTTTTACAATGGTGTTATTTCGCATACCTATATTTATCTGAATGATGTGATTCATCAGCCGAAAAATATCCCCGGTTATTCAGGTCATTATTATAGCGTAGGTGGCGGAAATCTTGAGCATGATAGTGAAATGGATCCAAATATTGTTAATAGCGCAACCTATGGTCCGCAGATGATTACTGCCATGACAGCCGTACCAACCATGTCCATTATGGTTGATCCGGGAGAAATCTTTGGTAGTGAAGGGTTCTATGATGCCGGTATCTCCTATGGTTTTGGATATGATGGCAAAGTAGAGAAAAAAGCCTCGGTAGAAATTCTTTATTTTGACCAGCCAGCAGATAACCATCAGGCAAACGCAGGTATTGAAGGGCACTCAAAAGTTCGCATGAAACGATCCATGCGACTAAACTTTCGCTCAATTTTTGGTAATGCCAAATTCAAAACAGATTTGCTCACCAAAGGGCCATTACATGGCGACACAGCTGCCGGGTCTTATGACAAGCTGATATTACGAGGTGGAAATAACCGAAGCTGGGCAAGACACCTGGGTGGGTATGCCTCAGAAAAGGTGACGCAAACCGTGGATGAGTTCTTCCGCGCCACACAAATCGATGCCAGTGGCTATGGTTCAAGAGGAACTTTTGTTCACTTGTATATCAATGGCATCTACTGGGGGCTATATAACCCGGTTGAACGACCAGACAGTAAATTCTCCGCAAGCTACTTTGGTGGTGATTCTGTGGACTGGTTCGCCGCTAATCACCGCCTGGTTGACCCAAGGGAACCCGTGGAGAATCGCAAGCATTTATCCGGGGATATTACACGTTATGACTATTTGACCAAGACACTGATCTACAAGGATATGAGTGTCCCTGCAAATTATGCAGAACTACAGCAATATCTGGATACCCGGTATTTTATCGACTATCTGCTATTAAGCTGGTGGGGGGATATCCAGAACTGGCCATATAACAACCTGTTCTTTGGCAACCGAAATGCCACCTCGCCACTTGGCACAACACCGTTATACTACACGCGCTGGGATTCAGAATTCAGCTTTGACCAGAATTTTGATTTTGGGAATTCAAATGGTGGCAGAGCACAAGTTCACAATGACTTCAGGAGTAGTCGCAATGTAAATAGTGATGTGCCAATTGTTGCCAAAATCTGGCATGCCGCCAGGCAAAGTCCACAATTTATGCAAGAGTTTGTAAGTCGTGTAAATGCATTGACAGGACCTGGTGGCGCATTAAATGACGATGTCGCCCGTGCCCGCTGGGCAACACTCAATAACTTTGTCAGAGATGCGATCATTGCTGAGTCAGCACGCTGGGGAGATACCCTTATTTCATTGGGAAAACCACGGCGTACCAGAGATGTTGACTGGCAGCGTGAAGTAGATCATATCGATGGACTATTGCAGGGGAATGCTGCAAGCCTCATTAGTAGTTTGCGCTCACAGGGGTATTATCCGTAATCTGCATCCTATCCCGGTTTCCCCGGCAAAGAGCCTCTGATTAGTTGTACAAATGAGACTGGTCAGAGGTTTCTCAAGTTATTAATGACCCGCTTCATGATGCTGTCCTGAGCTTCTTGTTCTCCCAATATAAGGGCATAAAGTTGGGGATCTTCCAGCTTGAGCAAGTCTTTAAAGGCATGTCTTTCATCGGGGCTGGTCTTTGGGTAGTGTTGCTCAAGGTAGCGGTTAAGCACCAGATCCAGCTCTTTACTGCCTCGGCGACACTGCCATTTTAGTTTGGATAACTCGCTCATTTATTCTTAACTCCGGTTTGTAGGGTTTAACCATCTGGTCTATGTTGGGAGAGGAGTCTACCTGGACGTTACAATCATCATACAAAGTATTGTCAGAGTCTATCAAGCTATCAAAACAGCAATAGTAAATACACCCTGCTAATAAAGAGGGACTTGGTTTGAGCAACAAACATGGGATGTGGCAATAAAATAGTAATTCAGCTATCCTTTAAATGTTCCTACATAAAAGGAGAACATTGTGCAAGCTTTCAATATCAGACAACTCAAAAACAACCCATCAGCTGCATTACGTGCAGCGCACGATGATGACATGGTGGTTATCATGAATCGAGACAACCCAACTGCCTTATTGGTTGATCTGGAAAAGGTGGTCGCACAGGATCTTGATTCTGTAAAAGTATCTCTGGCTATATCGCTTTTTAAAAAGGGTGTCATCTCATTAGGTTCTGCAGCCCGTATGGCAAAACTTAGCCTGCCCGATATGATGACCTTGCTTTCCAGTCTTGATATACCGCTAACAGGCAATAAAGCTAACGATGCCCGAAATGATATGGAAACACTTCGTGAGTTTATGAACAAAGTCTGATGACGAAAAAACCAGAAAGGATGAAAATGGTTATTGCTGATGCTGGACCACTTATCGCTTTATCACGAATTGGTCATTTACAGCTTTTGCAACATTTGTTTCACGAGGTTGTGATCACAGAAACGATTAGGGATGAGGTTTTGGTAAATCATCATAACCTGGGAAAAGAAATCATCGAGAAAGCCATTAAAGATGAATGGATCATTGTTAAAAAGATCAGCCTAAAAACATGGCAACCCTTAAACCCTGGGGTGGATGCAGGTGAAAGTAGCGCTATATTTCTGGCAATACAATCGCCTGAATCAACCTTGTTATTGATGGATGATCAGGCAGGCAGAGCCGAAGCGTTTTATCACAAGCTGTCGGTTATCGGCACAGCTGCCGTAATTGGAATGGCTAAAGAACAGGGAGTAATAAGCTCTGCGAAAACAGTGCTTCATGAGTTACGCGAAGCAGGCTACTACATCGGTGATGCGATTATACAGACAGTGTTAAAGGATATTGGGGAGAAATAGAAGTCCTGGAACAGCACCTTTCACTATTTGAATAAA
>JALVFC010000247.1 GCA_027030285.1 Thiotrichaceae bacterium
ACTATGACTTAAAACGGGCATACATAACGCATGCCCGTTATAACTAACTTATTAAGTTACATGATTCACACGATTGAATACATTGAACTTACCTGTTGGAGCGTAAAGTCCCTTAACTCGTGCTTTTTCTTTAAGAGTCTTAGCATCAAAGATAATAATTTCACCGTTTGGCTTCTTACTATCTTTACGATTCCAAACTGATGCCCAAACTTCAGAACCATCTTTATTAAACTCGAAATGTACAGCTGCGTAGCCTTCTGTTTCAGTTAAACGGATAGTCTTAACAATCTCACGTGTCTTCTTAGAGAAAACCTGTACTGATTGCTGAACTTCTGGATCAGGGTGTTTAGTTTGGTCAAACCATACATAGTCTGATTTCGGATGGGTACGCAAGAATACACCAGGACCATCTGACTCTACTTCATAACACACTTTCCAAGCATTATCAGGATGACCTTTAGGATCATTACCCCAAACAGTCACTTTACCTACACCAAGGTGAGTAGTTCCGCCAACAGGACCACATTTTTCATCATTCCAGTTAGCACCTGGACCTGGGTGTGGTTTCTTGTCTACGTCAATCATGGCTTCAAGCTTCTGGGTCACAGAATCAACAACGACCATTTTGTTAGATGCGTTTGCCGCAATCTGGAAGTAACGACCTGTTGGATCATAGAAACCATCATGCAGGAACTTGGCTGAGTTAATTTGTGTGATTTTCAAATTATCAAGATCAGAATAATCAACCTGCCACATTTGACCAAGCTCTTTAGCGGCAACTAACCATGTTGGTGCAAGCGGTGTATCGTAAATAGCTGCTACACGTGACTCATTAACAAATTCACCATCAACATTAACGCCACGAGTAGATACGACCTTGATTGGCTCCATTGTTTTAGCATCAAGAATAACGAAATGAGGAGGCCAGTAACCGCCACCAATAACGTATTTACCATCACCTGATACGGCAACATCACGTGCATCATAAGCAACCTGAACATTGGCAACCTTCATCTTGTCTGGAGTCTGCCAAAGGTCAATTTTAGTCATCATGCCGTCACGACCCATGACATACCAAAAACGACCAGGGTTATCGACATGCATACCCTTATGATGCTCAGTTGTTTTTAATACATGTACTGCGTAACCTGTATCGACGTGTGCAACAATTTTTTTGGTGTCACCATCTACAATGGCAATTTTTCCCACATCACGCTCGATAACCAGGAAAAAGTTTTCCCAGTTTAATCCATGTAAAGGTTTAGTTGGATAATCTTCAGGTTTAACATGTGTTACCAATCTTTCTTTCATTAATGAAAGTGGCATTTCAGGTGGAACTGGAGGGACTTGTTGAACATAACGAGCCAGAAGATTGATTTCTTCTTTTGAGAAAATATCATCAAAGTTATTCATGCCACCTTCTGTACCAAAAGTGATGATTTTCTCTAAACGCTCAGTACCTTTTTTCAGCGTATTCTTAGGCTCAAGATTTTTACCTGTTGCGCCCTTTCGTAAAACACCATGACAACCGGCACAACGCTGAAAGTACATTGACTTGGCTTTGTTAAACTCTGCTTCTGTCATTTCTGGCGCTTTGGCTGTTTCTGCCATGGTCGCCAATGAAAAACCAGTAAGAGCAACACCCATAACCATGGTTAATGCAGCCCTCAAGGGTTTAATTTTTATATTATGTCTCATCATATAATCTCCTGATTTTTAAGAACCTAAAAACTATCAGCCAGCCAAACGCAGTGGCGATAATAGCATCACCTTAGTAAAACTAATGATACTTGTGCATTGACTTGTATCAAGTGTTTACTTTAGAAAAAGAGACTATGATTTATATCATATGAAAAAGATATATAGGCTATAATTTTATGGTCAGAAATAAGGTGTAATTTTGTAAAATAACTATTTTCTTTCAAGCAGTTACACGTTATTTGTAAAACAAAGCCCTTTTTTTGCAGAGGTGTTCTTTGGTTGCAGTATTATTATCTTAACTTTTATTAATGACAGGTAGATTTAAATATGAATAGAACATTGAAAATGATGCTTCTGGTTTTGTTTATTGGAGCTTTGCTAACCGCCATTATTCTTACGTTTATGTCTTTGGGTGTATTTAATATTGTGCCATGGTTGCTAGTGGCTTTATTGGTTGCTGTGCCACTATTGTTTAAATTCAGTGAAAAGAGACACTTTGCTGTGTGGAAAGATGAATATAGTGTTGGTGTTCAATCGCTGGACGATGATCACCGTAAACTTCTTAACCTGATTAATAAATTGCAAACAGCGGTTCACTACCAGACGGGCGATGTATTCGAGAAAGAAGCACTTGATGAAGTGATAGCATATACTAAATATCATTTTGAGCGCGAAGAAAAATTAATGGAAGAAGCCGGATATCCTGACCTGGATGCGCACAGGAAAATACATCAGAGAATGATAGCCAAGGTTGATGAATTTGTTAAGGAGTATGAGACAAAAGGGCACGAAGTATTAGAAGAAGTTGCGGCTTACTTAAAAGATTGGTTGGTTGATCATATCAATGGAACAGACCAGGAATACAGTGCTTTGCTACAAGAAAAAAAGGTTGTGGCATAATAAGGGGTGGCGCAATAAGTGGCAAATTATGTGTGCCGTCCTATATGAACCCTTGTCTAAAACTTATTATCTATGAGAATTTATTATGAAAACTTTATTGTCTGTAAAAATCTTTTTATCTCTTGTGCTTTTCTTTTTTAGCTTTAGTGCCGCCAATGCTAATCAGTATGATATAACAATAAAAAAATTCAAATTCTCCCCTGCCGAAATAACCATTATTGTCGGCGATAGCATTCGCTGGACTAATAAGGAAAAACGTCAATATCACAGTGTCTGGTTTGAGGAGCTCGGTGAGCCAGAACCTGACTATTTATTCCCTGGTGACATT
>JALVFC010000248.1 GCA_027030285.1 Thiotrichaceae bacterium
TATTGCTTCGCTGGCAGCCAAATGTGATCATATTGAACATGTCACCACGCAGTTACCGTATGCCCTGCTAGGCGCTCTGATCAGCGCCCTGCTTTTTCTTCTATTCGGAATAACCAACTAAACAATAACCATGAAAATATTAAACCTGACTGTTGCAACATTACTCCTGCTAACGGCTTGTAGCTCGCATGACAACACGGCTATAGAGCTGCAATTCGTTGAGCAGGAAGCTGGTGTCGAGCCCTATACAACCCGCATGATCATCACTGATAATTTTTTACGCATTGATGATGGCGCTGGTAGCAAGGACTTTATCCTGTTTGACCGCAAGGCTAAGAAAATATCCAGCGTCTCTCATGGAGACAGAAGAATCTTTGAGATCAAAAACCATCCTGTCACCATGCCCACCCCCACCGACCTAAGCTGGGAACATCAGCCTATGGAAGCCAACGATGCGCCGGAAATCAATCATATCAAACCCACTGGACACAGTTTCAACGCCAATCAGCAAACCTGCCTACAAACTATGTCAGCCAAAGGGCTACTGGAAAAAGCACGACTTGCATTAATGGAATACCAAACCGTCTTAGCCGGAGAACACGCACTCAACCTAGGAAAAACACCAAAAGATCAACAGCTTGATTGCGATATTGCTCTAAATATTCTTCACCCAACCGATTCCCTGCAATATGGCTTCCCCCTGATTGAATGGGACTCATCAGGGCATCGACGTCAACTACAAAGCTTTACCGAAAATATCACCCCGGACAGCACCCTGTTCCAGTTACCAGAAGGCTTCGAGACATTCTCGATAAATAAATAATGCGTACTTCTACGGTATTGCATATCAACTAGCTTGTGCTGTATACGGGGAAGATTCACCCAGAAAACGTTGCAAAAAGGTATTACAGTCTATACTCCATGTAATAGCGTAATCTGTAACCGCACCATAGCAGACTATTTCGAGACTACTCCTCATGCCAAAATACCACGTAAAACGCTCTATCCTGATCAACAGCCCTATGGAAACCATCAGGAATGTACTGTTAAACTTTCACCAGTGGATTCCCTGGTCACCCTGGCTGATTAGTGAACCGGATGCCAAACTCAGCTATTCAGAAAGTCAGGGAACACCCGGCTCTTACTACAGCTGGAATGGGAAGCTAGTCGGCAAGGGAAAGATGACGCTCACCGCAATCGATGAGCAAAAGCTGGAAATGCAACTCAACCTGCTTTCTCCATTCAAGACACAATCCCAGGTATGGTTCGACCTGCTACCTGAAAAACACGGCACCCGCGTGGTCTGGAATATGCACGGCAAACTGCCGTTTTTCCTGTTCTTTATGCTAAAAACCATGAAAAGCTGGATTGGCATGGATTACCAGCGTGGTCTTGCCATGCTAAAGGAATACATCGAAACTGGCATGGTGCTATCCAGAGTCGAAATCATTGGCAAAACTACCCTCACACCCACACCCTATATCGGCATCTCGGGCATTTGTGCACTGGAAGATCTGGGCAAGATCATGCCCCCGCTTTTCCAGAAACTGGGTGAATTTGCCAAAACACAGCAGCTAGCCAGCAACAGCCCACCTTTTAGCATTTATAACCATATCAATATGTACACACAAAAGGTTGACTACACCTGCGCCACCCCCGTCCCCAAAGACACCCCCGTGACAGATGACCTCGAATATGGCGAACTGCCAGCACTGCCAGTGCTACAGGTCAACCACACCGGGCGTTACGAAAACCTCGGCAACGCCTGGAGTTCAGCCGCTGCCTATGCACGCGCCAACAAAATCAAACTCAGAAAAAGCCCCAAAGGGTTCGAGTATTACCCTGATGACCCAGCTGAAATAGAACTAAAAGACCTGAAAACCATCGTTTATCTGCCACTCAGGTAAATAGCTCTCTTTTGGACCGGTAGGTATTGGGGTTTCTTTCAGCACTATTAAGGTGATCCCATCCTCTTGCCATCATCCCTCTTGATATTCTTCTTGCACCTACACGAGTGACTCTATCCCGACGTGCTTTTCTGTCCATGTCGCGGTCTTGATTTACTCAACTTAGGCAAAAAATAGCGATACTCACAATCACAATACTTTAAAACCCGGAGTAATATTTATTTCTTTTGCAGACTTACAAAACTTATTATCAAAGGTATAGAATAAACTTTCACCACAGATACAAAGATGTATTGCATCAGCAAAGTCAGCCCCCAGCTTGTACCACTTAAGTGCATGTGTTACCTCAAAAGTATTTTCAACGATCAAATTTTGAGTTATCAATGCGCTTTCAAAAAAAGAAGCTATTTCTGTGGGTGATTTCTTGTAAACGGAACGTAGCACCCATTCCGTTTCTAAAAGAACTGTACGAGAAACAAACACTTCATTTGTTTCCAGTAATTTTTCAGCAATTTCAGCCTGCTCTAAATCATCATTAACAGCTAAACGTACTAGTAGATTTGTATCAAAAGCAATCATTGCTGTACTCTACTGGTTTACATAGTTGCTCTATTGGTATGGTTTTACCTTCATGCTGCAACATACCTCTTAAAGATTTTACGGCTTGCTTTTTTTCGTTATCTGGTTTTGTTTGTAACATTACACCATGCTCTGTTACTAATAGAGTGAGTTCTACACCGTTGTCCCAATGAAATGAATCACGTACATCCTTTGGAATTACAACTTGTCCTTTACTTGATAGCTTTACTGTAGTTGCCAGCATATATACACCTCTGGTAAGACCGATAGTAAGAAACTCTATTATGGCTAGAGAAGTAATAATCATCAAGACGGCAATTGATGTTTCAAAGTAATAATTTTAGGTGCCCACACAATATTAATATCATTGAAAAGCATAACGCCTTGCTAACTTGTCGGCTAACTCAGCACGGTTTTTGTGTGATAATGA
>JALVFC010000249.1 GCA_027030285.1 Thiotrichaceae bacterium
TTCCTTCACCGGCATTACTACTTGTCAGTAAAATTACTTTTGACTGCTGGTTAGCATCTTGTCCGTGTAGCAGCAGTGTTGCAGTTAGCCGATAAGCTTCTGCAATGCGTGAATATGGCTTACCGGCAATATCGCGGGTTAAAAAACGCTCACCCCGTTTAGCCTCAGGAATGACCCCCAGCACCTCATAGCCAATAAGCTGTTGCAACTCATCCCTGCTAAGCAGCAAACTGTTTTTCCACTCCCGTACAAAGGCAATCACACTACCCAGAAAGAAACCCAACAGCACACCTGCCAGTAATACCGTATTAATCGTTATATTGGCTGGCTGCATGAGCAAGTAAGTGAAAACGACGATCAGGCTTATCAATAAGGTCGTCAGGGCAATAAGCCATTTGCGCCGCATCAAGGGGGTGATTACAGAGGTAGCAAATGAAGCGATTAACTTTTTTTGCGCGGTTTTCCTGTCAGCAATAGCGACCGGATCCGGGAAGGAAAATGCTGTCTGTATATTTGTTTTAGAATTCGCAGCACTATTTGCAACGCTATTTACAGTGCTATTCACGCTACTTGTTAAACTCCCTTGCGCCAGAGCAGTTTGACTATTGGAGCTAACAGAAGCTTGCATTAGTAACATGAATAGAGGTCTTGAATATGGAAAAGCACCATTATTTCAAAGCCATTTACTAATGGACAAAGCTCTGTCTATCAAAGTGAATGAAACAGGGATAAGTGGCAGAGTTGCATCCTCTCTTATATGTTTGATTCAACATCTTGTCGGATGGCGTTCCTCTACCTACCCCTTAAGAAAGTTGCTGGGCGCACGACTTTACACGCAGCAGCGCGTCACCACAGTTACGAATCAGCTTATTTCACTGTCAAACGTGACACATAATCCGCAATACTCTGCAAGGTTTTGTCATCCATATCTTTGATGCTTTTGAGCATCACAGGGTTAGCATTTTTCCTGCGCCCATCTCGTATCCACTGCAACTGACGCAATAGATACGCATAATGCTGTCCCTGAATTTTTGGAAAAAATGCAGCCGCGCTTCCTGCTCCATCCTCACCGTGGCATGCCACGCAATGTTTTTGATAAAGCGCCTTGCCCTGTTCAAGGTGCTTGCCATCACCTTTGCCTGGTGATGGGTTTGCTGGTAGTTGAGCAATATATGCCGCCACATCCTCAATACCCTGCGGTCCACCCAGCACGTCATCTCCGGAAAATGGATACATGGTCGGGTTCTCCCGGTTACGTGCACGGATATCCGCCAGCTGTTTAACGATTACACTCTGATGTTGCCCGGCAATAACAGGAAAACTACCATCTTCCTTACCCCAGCCATTCTCCTCATGGCAAGCGGCACATAGCTCATAGGTCTTTTTTCCTGCTTCAATATCCGGTGTTAAGGATAGCGCATAAGCCATTTCTTCCAGCTCATTGGCAAATACGCCTATACTTGTCATCAAACATACCAGTGAAAGCAGTGCTATTTTATTCATTTAAACTTCCTTGATGTACATCAATGTATGAATATTAGCATATTCTTATACTCTGAAACATCCAGAGAGAGGAAAACACGACATGTATCATTTTTTGAAACGACTCATTACTATAACAAACTTTGTTCCCATTATTTTATTGTCTTGTATTCTTTCATCAGCCTACGCAGCAGATGAAGTAAAAACAATCACGGCGACTGATGAGACTGATATTGATGTACGCCTGTTCCATGCCAAAGGTAATCAGCTGCTGATTGGTTTTGCCTGTGATCAGGGTTCCAGCATGGCGGAGGAAAAAACGGCTCAGGCACTTGCCACCGACGGTATTGAAGTATGGATGCCGGATATGCTTTCCGCCTATATGCTTGCCAAGGTACGCAGCAGTCTGCGTGAGATTCCTACAGACAGCTTGTTAAAGATCATTGAGGAAGCACAAAAAAGCCATAAAAAAATCTATCTGATTGCCAGTGGCCCTGATACCGAACTGATTTTACGTGCAGCAAGTAAATGGGAGCATGAGCATCCTGACTCCCCTTTAAGCGGTGCAGTATTACTGTTTCCACGTTTAAACAAGGGCAAGCCTGAACCTGGCAAGCCACCTGTTTATCAGGATGCCGTGGGGAAAACCAAACTGCCCATTTTTGTTCTTGAAGGAGAGCGCACACCTAACCGTTGGGGTATCCAGCACCTGACCCAGTCTCTCAAGCAAGGTGGCAGCACGGTTTACGCCAAGCTGATTCCTGATGTACGTGGGTACTTTTTTAAACGTAACGATCCGAATATTCCTGAAGACCTGGTGACCAGTCAGTTGCCAGGCCTGATTAAAGCCAGTTTATTCTTTTTAGGGAGGGCACATTAAATGAATACACCAATAAACCTGTTTGTGAAAATACTACTTCTGGGACTTCTGCTACTGCCAGGTCTGGGTATCAATAGCTATGCAGGTGAGCTGAAAGCGGTGACAGAAGACATCACCACTCCTCCTTTAAAGCTGAACAGCTTGCAGGATAAAGCCTATGACCTGAGTGAGCTGAAAGGCAAGGTTGTACTGGTCCAGTTCTGGGCAACCTACTGCACGCCCTGTCGGCTTGAGATGCCTTCCATGAACAAGCTGATGAAAAAGCTTCAGGATGAGGATGTTCCTTTTGAAATCCTCGCGGTCAATATGGGGGAAAGCAAGGAAGAAGTGCAAAAATTTGTAGATGAGGTAAAGCCCGAATTTACTATTTTACTGGATAAGCAAGGCGAGAATGTGCAGGCATGGAATGTCTTTGCAGCACCTTCCAATTTTATTATAGATACCAGTGGTACTATTCGTTACACCCTGTACGGTGGTGTTGAGTGGGATTCCGAGGAAATTATAAAAACGATTCGTGCACTGGCAAAAGAGAAAGAGAGCGAGAAAGGGAAAGA
>JALVFC010000250.1 GCA_027030285.1 Thiotrichaceae bacterium
ATGCACAAAATGGTGGCAAGTGGTGCTGATCTGATCGAGCTGGGTGTGCCGTTTTCTGACCCCAGTGCGGATGGGCCGACCATTCAGGCAAGTATGGAGCGTGCGCTGGAGCAGGGTATTAGTCTGCTCAAGGTACTGGATATGGTTCGGGAGTTCCGTCAGCAGGATGTGAACACACCGATTATTCTGATGGGTTATCTGAACCCGATTGAGCATCTTGGCTATCAGGTATTTGCAGAGGCTGCCGCTGCTGCGGGAGTGGATGGTGTGCTGACGGTTGATTTGCCACCTGAGGAGGCTGATGAATTTATTAAGCCGATGCGTAGCAATCAACTGGATTGTATTTTTCTGGTTGCACCGACAACGGTTGAGGAGCGGGTAAAGAAAATCGCTGAGTATGGCAGTGGCTTCCTGTATTATGTTTCTTTAAAAGGTGTGACGGGTTCGAATATTCTGAATGTTGAAGAAGTTGAGCAAAAACTGCAAACCATTCGAGGAATTACTGAGCTACCTTTGGCTGTTGGATTTGGTATTAAGGATGCGGCATCAGCAAGTGCCGTTGCTGAAGTGGCCGACGCAGTGGTTGTCGGCAGTGCGATTGTAAAAAAGATAGAAAGCAATATCGGTCAGGATGAGCAAATTTTACAGCAGATTGGTGATGCTCTGACGGCGATGAGGGTCGCAATGGATGCGAACGCGTAAGTAGTGCAAATGAGGATAAAGTGATGAAACAGGAAGATGTGTTGAGCTGGTTTGAAAAACTGTTGCCTTCACGTATCAGGACAGAAGCTACGGGTAAGAAAGGCTCAGTACCTGAGGGTTTATGGAGTAAGTGTCCTGCATGTAATGCCATGCTGTATAGCAAGGATCTGAAGAATAATAATGAAGTTTGTCCCAAGTGTGATCATCATATGCGTTTGGGTGGACGACGACGGCTTGAAGTCTTTCTGGACAAGGAAGGCCGGGAGGAAATTGCTGCCAATGTCACACCTGTTGATATTCTGAAGTTCAAGGATGGCAAAAAATACAAGGATCGAATTACGGCAGCTCAAAAAGCCACGGGAGAAAAAGATGCATTGATTGTCATGCGTGGTACTGTGCATGGTAATGCACTGGTTGCCGCCGCTTTTGACTTCCGTTTTATGGGTGGATCAATGGGATCGGTTGTAGGTGAGCGCTTTGTGCAGGGTGTGGAAGCTGCGATTACTGATGGTGTTCCTTATGTTGTTTTCTCTGCCAGTGGTGGTGCGCGTATGCAGGAGGCGCTGTTTTCCCTGATGCAAATGGCAAAAACCAGTGCGGCTCTGGCTCGTCTGGCTGATGCTGGTCTGCCTTATATTTCTGTATTGACTGATCCTACGATGGGAGGAGTTTCTGCCAGCTTTGCCATGCTGGGAGATATTAATATTGCCGAACCAAAGGCATTAATTGGTTTTGCTGGTCCGAGAGTTATTGAACAGACAGTTAGAGAGACATTGCCGGAAGGCTTTCAGCGAAGTGAGTTTTTGCTGGAAAAAGGTGCTATTGATATGATAGTGAGTCGCAATGAGTTGCGTGCCCAGATTTCCGATTTACTGGCTATTCTGCGACATCGTCCGCGCCCAGTCAGTATTGATCATGAGATGGTGATTGAGCCTGAGAAAGAACCGGAAGTTGATCCAGAGGTGCAAGAGCCTCAGGAAAGTTCGAAAAAATGAAGTTGTTAGTATTTACCTCTCCCTGACTCCCCTATTTGACATATGCAGCCACGTTTTGACTCTCTGAGTGAATGGCTTAACTGGCAAGAATCCTTGCATTGGGCCGACATTGATCTTGGTTTGGATCGGCTGCGTGAAGTTGCCCAGAATATGGATTTGCTGGAAGTCCCTTTTTCTATAATCACGGTCGCTGGTACCAATGGTAAAGGTTCAACGGTCGCTATGCTTGAGGCGATGCTGCTGGCTCAAGGTTATCAAACAGGCAGTTATACCAGCCCCTACCTCTATCGCTACAATGAACGTATCAAGCTCTCCGGTAACGAAGTCTCCGATACTCTTATCTGTAATGCATTTCAGGCTATTGATGATGCACGTGGCGATACCAGTTTGACTTATTTTGAGTTTGCTACGCTGGCTGCTATCTGGATTTTCAAACAACAAGGCGTGCAGATTGCTATTCTGGAAGTAGGTATGGGAGGCAGGCTGGATGCTGTTAACCTATGGGATAGTGATGTAGCGGTAATCACCAGTATTGGTATTGATCATGTGAAATGGCTGGGTGATAACCGTGAGGATATTGGTCGGGAAAAGGCAGGGATTATGCGTCGCACAAGACCAGTAGTGTGTGGAGATCTGGATCCGCCAGACTCAATTTCCCGGCAGGCGGAAAAATTGGGAGCTATACTTTACCAGGCGGGTGAGTATTTTACATGGGCTGTTACTAATTCTTATGATGAGCATTGGCAACTGCGCTGTGGCACGAAACAGTGGGCAGAATTACCAGTGCCATCACTCAAGGGCGATTTCCAGATAAATAATGCAGCTATAGCCATAACGACTTTGCATTTATTACAGCAGACTTTTCCCGTGTCTGATGAGGCGATCAAAACAGGCTTGCAAACTGTGAAGCTGGCTGGTCGCCTTGAACAGATTCAGCAGCAGCCTGCTATTATTCTGGATGTAGCTCATAATGCACATGCTGCAAGGCAACTGGCGAAATGGCTAGCCTCAACCCCCTGTGATGGCAATACCTATGCACTGTTTTCTATGCTTGATGACAAAGATATTGCTGTGGTGGCACAAGTCATGCATGAGGTGATTGACAGATGGTTTGTGGCGGGGCTGGATGATGTACGTGGGTTGAAAGTGGACGTGCTGGTTGACAAAATGTGCTTGCCAGAGGACTTAAAACCGCAGGTTCATGCTTCAG
>JALVFC010000251.1 GCA_027030285.1 Thiotrichaceae bacterium
CCCTTGCCGTTACAGTTATCGAAACACGCGAAGCATCCAGATTTACCCAGTTTTTAGCCAAAGTGTTTAACTCAAGCAAAGCCGATATAAAGAGCCAGGCTGCTGCTGCCCTGGCTGAGCTTGAAATCTTTAAAACCTCCAAAGAACTGGAAAAGGAAAAACTTGCACGTGAGCAGGAGCAGCTTAAAAATATTGCAAATTACTTTGACAGTGAAGCGGCTGTTATTTCCCGCACACAGACTTTGTCTACGACCTGTAGATCCGCACAAGCTGACAGAACAGCTATTTATAATGCCCAAAAAGAGCTATACCTTGCTAAACAGAAAGCAAATATTTCAGCGGCTTTAGCAGGCAAACAAAGACCCTACCCGTCTAGCTCGATCCGACCACCATCAGGGGTCTGCGGGGAAAATTGACCTATACGTATTATTTAACCCACCGAAGCCGTTTTTCCCTTAAAAAAAGTCGCCTAATGAACTAGAATGCGCTCAACTTTTTAACCGAGAAAAGCTTATGGCTGCCAATTACATTTCGGGGCTCTTTGCCAAATCCCCCATCCACCCACTGCAAGAGCATATGTATTGTGTCTATCAGTGCATCAAAAACCTTTGCCCGTTACTGGAAGGCCTGATTGAAGAAGACTGGGAGAAAATTGAAGCAGCACACCAGGAAATCATTAATGGTGAGCATAAGGCAGACAGTATGAAAAAGGATCTGCGGCATCACCTCCCCAGGGGGCTGTTTATGCCTGTTGACCGTAGAGACATTCTGGATGTTTTACTTATGCAGGATGCCATTGCCAACCAGGCAAAAGATATTGCCGGTCTCATCGTTGGCAGAAAAATGGTTCTGCCCGATGAAATGAAAGAAATCTTTATACCCTATGCCAGCCGTTGTGTAGACACTGTAAAACAGGCATTGAGTGTCACCAATACCCTAGATGAACTGGTTGAGACTGGCTTTCGAGGACGTGAAGTAGAACACGTTGAAGACATGATCAGTGAGCTTGATCATATTGAAGGTGAAACCGATAAATTACAAAACCAACTGCGTGGAATTTTATTCTCTCTTGAGGATGAGCTGCGTGCCACCGATGTCATGTTTACCTACCGCTTAATTGACTGGATTGGGCGTATTGCCGATGATGCACAAAAGGTAGGTAGCCGTTTACAACTCATGCTTGCACGCTAACAGGAGAGATAATAATGGATATTGCTGCTTTCTTCGCGGATTCTACACATGTGTATATTTTGCTGGCTGCCGTGTTTGGTATCTTTATGGCATGGGGCATTGGTGCCAATGATGTTGCCAATGCGATGGCAACCTCTGTCGGCTCTAAATCTATCACCATTAAACAGGCTGTCATTCTTGCCAGTATTTTCGAGTTTTCCGGTGCTTATCTGGCTGGTGGTGAAGTTACCAAAACCATTCGCAAAGGGATTATTGATCAAGCCACATTCACCAACCAGCCTGAAGTCCTCATCTGGGGTATGCTGGCAGCCTTACTGGCAGCTGGAACATGGCTGTTAATCGCTTCCCGCAAAGGCTGGCCAGTATCAACCACACATAGTATTGTGGGTGCTGTGATTGGTTTTGCAGCAGTTGGCGTCAGTATGGATGCCGTTCACTGGGAAAAGGTAACAGGGATTGTACTCAGCTGGATCGTGACACCTGTTATGGCGGGAGTGATTTCTTTTTCTGTCTTTACCAGTATTCAAAAGCTTATCCTGGATACAGAAGATCCTTTTAAAAATGCACTGAAATATGGTCCCTTTTATTTATTTCTGGTGGGATTTATTATCGCCATGGTTACGATCAAAAAAGGTTTAAAGCATGTGGGACTTCACCTGGATGATATGCAAAGTGTGCTTGTTGCAGTTAGCATCGGAGTTCTCCTGACTATACTTGGAAGCATTCTGATTCGTCGTATCAAATTCGATTCAAAGGCTGACAAACGGTTCGCATTTACCAATGTAGAGAAGATCTTCGCCGTGTTAATGGTCTTCACTGCCTCTGCAATGGCGTTTGCACATGGATCAAACGATGTTGCAAATGCAGTTGGCCCCATGGCAGCGGTTATCAGTATCGCCAAATCAGGAGCTGTTGCAGCAAAATCTGGAGTGCCATCCTGGGTACTACTGGTCGGTGGTATTGGTATTGTGGTTGGTCTTGCCACATTCGGCTACAAAGTCATTGCAACGGTAGGTAAGAATATTACCGAATTAACTCCCAGCCGTGGCTTTTCTGCCGAAATCGGGGCGGCAACTACAGTCGTTTTAGCAACCTATACCGGTGCACCCATATCTACCACACAGACACTGGTTGGTGCAGTACTAGGCGTTGGACTTGCCCGCGGTATCGCTGCCATCGACTTGCGTGTTGTGGGTAACATATTCATGTCATGGGTGATTACCCTACCTGCTGGCGCAATACTTTCCATCCTGTTCTTCTACATGATTAAAGGCATGGCGACTTAGTTGTTCTGCCTGTCTCCATGCCAGACAGGACTCTGAACCAGGTTGAAGCGCACTAACCCTTAATACTTTGTGGATGACGAATATGATCATACGGATCATAGCGCTCTTTAAACGATTGTAACCGCGTGTAGCTATCACCATAATAGGCTTTTTGCCAGTTCGGTAAATCTATATCCGGGTAATTACGATAATGGCTGGTGACTCCAGCCTTGTTAAACTGTGCCTGAATTGACTGCACTGTTTTTACAGCTTTAGTTTCCTGCGATGGCTTGTTGAAATAGACCTGTAACTCACCGAGGAAATTAAACTCCCTATGTGGATAGGCTGCTGTACCCTGTTTTTTTACATTCCCGATTTCTCCTCCCAGGGTGTTAATTTGCAATAAGGTGCCTCGTTGTTTTTGCATCGTTGCCACAATATCC
>JALVFC010000252.1 GCA_027030285.1 Thiotrichaceae bacterium
TGTCGAACTACTCTTCAATAACAGTTACTTTATTCATCACAACAGGTTCCACAGGAACATCCTGATGGAATCCCTTGGTGCCAGTTTTTACACTTTCAATCTTGTCAACGGTATCCATTCCCTCAACAACTTTACCAAACACGGCATAACCCCAGCCATGCATATCTTCACTTTTAAAATTGAGGAAATCGTTATTTTTCACATTAATGAAAAACTGCGCAGTGGCTGATTGCGGATCATTAGTACGCGCCATTGCCACAGTACCGCGATCATTCTTAAGACCATTATTCGCCTCATTCTTGATCGGAGCATCTGTGCTTTTTTCAGACATATCAGCGTTCATGCCGCCACCCTGAATCATAAAATTAGGGATAACACGGTGAAAAATCGTGCCATCGTAATGGCCTTTTTTCACATAAGCTATAAAGTTAGCCGTAGAAACAGGCGCATGTTCAGCATCCAGTTCCAGTACAATATCACCAAGTGTCGTTTCAATTTTAACTTTAGGGTTAGCAGCCATTTTCTCTCCATTAGATTGCTGAGTATCGTCAGAGCTAGTACCAGTAGTGGCATTGCCATTCGTAGTATCAGTACTACAAGCTGACAACGCCCACACAAACATACAAAAAACAAACAATAGTCTTTTCATCGCCCTTCCTTTAGAAATTTGTGATCCGCGGATCATACCGACTTACAGACTGGCATACAATATGTAAGTGTAAAGGGATAAGTGAATCAGCAAATAGCGTAAGACTTTCTTCCGGAAGGGTGGCAAGCATTATCAGAGAAACATGCTAATGCCAGCTCAGCTCACCAATATAACGAGCTACTAACAAAAGCTATCTAGTACAGTATTCAGTAATTAAGGATAACAACTCTGACGACCATAAAAGCAGCAATTGTAGGGTGTGCCGACGAAGGAGGCGCGCCTCGCCCCTCGGCGCACCCTACGAAGCAACACTTGTACAGTCTCTTTAGGCCGTCAAATTGTTAGTTGTATTTGTTGAATGTTGCACTAGTAAGATTGCAAAACTACTGTAAAGCTCGATGTCTCAGTATATGCCCCTTCTCCTTTCTTAATTTTAACTGCATAGTTCGCAGCAATAATATCGGGCAGACCATTTTGATCCCAGTCAAACACTCTGACGTCCAGAGGGAATGTCCCATAATTATAGTTCGTATCGGAATAAGCCATGGTGTGGCTTGACCGAGAGAACAAATTAAAACCAGCACCCAGTGTTTCCGAACTACTTTTGCCATTATAGAAGATTTCCACAGAGGGGTTTGACGGGTTAGCATTAGCAACCACAATATCGGGACGACCATCATTGTTCATATCATGTATAACAAGTCCGTTGTTTGCATTGCCTCCAACAAGCTCTGTCGGACTGATTTTGGCAAAACCATTGACGGTACCATCACCATAAAAGATATCGACACTTTTCCCCAGGTAATTGGCAACGATAATATCCTGATAACCATCCTGATTGTAATCAGCTATAACGGCACCACTTGGATTAAGGTCATTACCATTGACGGTAACAACAGACTTTGCCTCAAATTCTCCACCCTTGTTTTCTACGACAAAAACAGGACTGGGAATATGCTTTCCAGGTGCAGTGAATGTCGCCACCACCAAGTCCATATCACCATCACCATCCAGGTCATTTAAGACTGGACGTCCTCCAATATATTTTTCTGGAGCTGATGAGTCATGTTCAGATAGCCTTATGACCTGTTTCTTGTGGAAATGTCCATTACCATTATTGGTAAACAGGATGACATCAGAATAGTAGCCACCTTTATTGGCTTCATACTCATCATCACTGTCCCGGCGAAGTATCGCTTCAGCACCAACCGATACCAGGTCTGGATAACCATCACCATTAAAATCCGCGGGTGTCATAAAAATCAATCCTTTATGATATGGCGATTTAACAAAGTAGCTGGACTGAACTTTTCCACTGTCTCCCATATAAAAAACACAGGCTCCTCTATCCACCTGTACCACAATATCCTTCACGCCATCACGGTTGAAATCGGCTCCCATTATGCTCCATGGTCTATTAAAGTGATGCCCTCCGCACTTGCGTGATTGTGTGCGATCAGACAGGAGATACATGGCTCCGGTACTTACATCACGGCGCCAGAAATGAACCTGGTTATGTGTCCGATCCACAGTGACCAGCAGTGTCTCGCCCGATTTTGTCACATATCGTAAGATACCTGGACTGCCCTGTTTATTACCGTGAATACCATAGCTGTAAACGGGGTTAAACGTTTTATACGTCCCGTTTGGTGCGGATTTAATGGTATCTACTTCTTGAATTCCCTCCGGGTCATTATTTCCGCGTGGGACTGCTAAAATGGCGCGATCATGTGAATGATGATGATCTGAATGGCGATGATCTGAATGGCGATGGTCTGAATGGCGATGGTCTGAATGGCGATGGTCTGAATGACGATGGTCTGAATGACGATGGTCTGAATGACGATGATGCTCTTCTCGTGCCATCGCATCATTAATACCAGCAGAAACAAGCAGAACACCAACAAAACCAATCACTAGATTATTCCTTATAACTTTCATTTGATTTCATCCTTCTTTGAGTTGAGTTAAGCGACCTAACCAGAGCGCCCTTAAGCTCGCACTAGGTTCGCGGGTTTGTTTTACTCCAAATGCAAGAAACACAGTTCAGTAAGCTTGCGTTAAGCATTAGTTCAGATAGTATGAATGATCAGTAAAACTTATAAATGTCTATTTTTTATTCATTTTGCCCTGCGATAATATATTTATCTGGACAAATTATTATTATTTATACAGAATTTGCACAGTACATCTTTTAAACAAGCTTCTCGGAAATGCCTTTTCTGCTTTTCAGGCAAACCATTTCCTT
>JALVFC010000253.1 GCA_027030285.1 Thiotrichaceae bacterium
CCGATGATTAACATCAAATTTCTGGGGTTCCTGCATGCCAGGAGGCTGTCCGAGAACTAGAAGTGTAGCGAAAATCACAGGATTATCATAAGCTGGGCTTATTGAATGAGACTAATAGTCGTTCTATTTAATGATCTCAATAAGTTCAGATTATGATGGTCATGGGGTTTGCAGTAGCTTCCTAGTTCTCAGACAGCCTCCTGGGAGCTTGGACGTAGAATCCGCATTTGCTACTTAAAGCAATGGCGTAAACCACAAATCCGTATTCGCAACCTGATTAAGCTGGGCGTGTCTACCCGGATAGACATCAGTATCGAGTTAAGCTCAAAAGGCTATTATCGACTGGTAAAGATAATAGTTGTGCAATTAGGACTTACCAATCAATGGCTAAAAGCTCAAGGATTGAAAACTGCAAGATCCTCATCCTGATACAGAAAAGAACTATATGATGTTTCCCATATGTGTTTATTCGCTACAGAGTTGTTAAATGAAAACTTTAAAGGTGATGTGGATTCATTACATGTTGTTCATGATGATGATTTGATTTGTTATACGCACTGATGGGTCTTGCTTATAAAACAGGGTTAATTGCTCATAGACATCTGGCTGGTGCGTTTTCAGTATGTCTGGGGCGGTGAAGAAGTATTCACTAATGACTGCGAAGTACTCTGCCGGATTGGTGCTGGCGTAGCGGTTGATATATGGGTCATCCAGATTATTGTTGAGTTCGTAATACCCATTACTTAGGGATTCTGTCCACTTTTCTCTTTGCATGGAAGGATGTAGTGGTGGCATGCCATTGGCTCTGCCATTTAGCATGTCCAGTTTATGGGAAAATTCATGGATGATTACATGATGACCATCTGTGGGGAAAAAGCTGTCTGAGTATGCTTCATCCCAGGAAAGAATCAATGGGCCATGTGACCAGGATTCTCCACTTAGGGCTCGCTCTTCATTATGAATGAGTCCGTTGTGATCAGAGACTTCCCGATTTACCTTGAAATTATCGGGGTAGATCACTATTTCTATCCAGCCATCATAATATTCAAGGTCAAGGTTGAGAATAAGCAGACAGGCTTGTGCTGCGATAATTACGCGAGTCTCATCGGTGACTTCATAACCTTGTACCCCGGTAAAGGTCTTTTCATGAATGAACAGGGTGGCCCACTTTCTGAGTTTCTTCATATCAGATGAGGAAAGGTTTTGCAGTAAGGGGAGCTGTCGGCTGATATCTCGCCACAATGAGTCAGGGATTGGATGACGCTTGAGAATAAAGGGGCGAAAGGGTTTTTTAAGCCAGCTGGACATTGTTATTTTTCCTGTTCCTGCAGGTGGTTAAAGGTGGTTAATAACAGTATGGGCTTAAATGGATGCAACTCAAGACTGATTGCTCAGACCTTCAATGACACCATTCCAGGCAGCTTTGATATTTTCAAGGTTGTATCCTCCACCTCCCATTGCCAGTAGGCGTCCTTGACAGTGTTTGTGAGCTAATTTTGACAGGCGATTAGCGACAAACTGATGAAAAGAAGCACTCAGGCTGAGCTGGGTGATAGGGTCGTTATCTAAACTGTCAGCGCCACATTGCAGGAGTATATATTCGGGCTGGGCTTTATTGATAAAGTGTTCGGCTGCTTCCCAGAACTTCATGGCCGTTTCATCTGTGCAGCCAGGTTGAAGCGGAATATTTAACTTGCTGCCAGCGGCCTCGCCTTTACCTGTTTCCATAACATCGCCGGTGCCAGGGTAAAGCGTACGGCCATCTTGATGTAGATCCACGAAGATAAGTTCCTTGTCGCTTTCGAAGCTATAAAATACGCCATCGCCGTGATGAGCATCAATATCGATATAGGCAATTCGTTTAATGTTATGTTTATGTCTCAGGTATTCTATTGCGATTCCGCAATCGTTAAATACGCAAAATCCGGCAGCAGATTGTTGAGTCGCATGATGCAGGCCTGCAATAGGTGTGAAAGCCTGTTGGCAAGTAGTCATGGTGAGATCGGCTGCTTTCAGTGTTGTGCCTACCACTACTGAAGCTGCTTCGAAAATACCTTTACGAGCAGGAGTGTCGCCTTGGTCAAGATACCCGTTTCCAGTGGCTGACAGTGTTTTTACTTTCTCAATATAGTCTTCAGCATGGAAAAGTTTGAGTTGTTCTTCGCTTGCACAGGATGGGGTATGTATCTGTGATTTTTCACATAAACTTCTTTTCTCAAATTCTTTTTTAAATGCCCAGTAGCGTTTTGGTCCAAAAGGGTGTTGTATACCAAAATGGTATTCAGCAAGTTCATCTCCGAGCATGATGCAGGTTTTTTTCATTATCTTCTACTTTAATAGTGCAGCAATATGATTATAGGTTGCTTGTAACCGCTCATCATAATTATGTGCACTGCTATTGTTTTATACGCCGAGTAGTTATGGTTGTTTTGGGCTTCTCAAGGTTGCCATGCTTGCATATAGGCTAACAGTCGCTTACAATCGCGCCTCAAGTGGCTAAGTGGTGGAATTGGTATACACACAGCATTCAAAATGCTGCGCCTTCGGGCATGACGGTTCGAGTCCGTCCTTAGCTACCATTTATTTTTCCTCAAGTAACTACTCATTACCCTTAAGTATCTTTCGATATTTTCTTTCAGGTTGATATGATTTTCCGCTGAACGACCAGTGGGTATAGATAGCCGTTTATACGGTGCGATTAAGTCATAGACAGTGTGAGTGGCTTTCTTTAGAATACGCTGAACTTTCTACAAGCAACTGGTTACCTTTTGCTTGTTTTTTATGCCCGCCGTAGTCAGTTTCCATAAGGAAGCTCTGATTAAGTCGGGCGGAATTTCTCGATAGATAAAATCGTTCAGTTTTTGTATAAAAATCGAACTAATAGTCGCTCTAT
>JALVFC010000254.1 GCA_027030285.1 Thiotrichaceae bacterium
TGTTTACCTTCCGTATGCTTCCAGATAATACACATATGGCAGAACAGATATCAAATGAAATACAGGCTGCCGGTTATAAGCAGATAGCGGTGCTCAATAGTCATATGGATCAGCAACGCCAGCTTTCTCTGGTATTTCAGGGGGCAGCGACAAAAAGCGGTCTAAATATAGTGTATACCCATTCATTTTTTGCAGACATGATGGACTACCGTGCTCTTTTGTCTGGTCTGAAAGACAAGTCTTTTGACGCTGTTTTTCTCTCTGCTGATGAAAGATCAGCTGCCCGCCTTATCCATCAAATGCGTGAGATGGGTATAGATAAACCAGTATTTGGCTCAAATGAGCTGAATTCAGAAGGCTTTATAACAGCAATAGGAATGAGCGAACATAAAACCATAGTGCCAGGCATCTATGATGTTTCAGCCAAAAATTGGGTCAACCAGCATTTTGTGGCTCGCTATCGCGGGAAATACCATCAGACACCGAATGCTGATGCCGCGCAAGGATATGATTCAGTAATGCTTTTTGCTAACAAGGTCATAAAAGCTCAAACCACTCAACCGGACATTCTGGCATCGACCATACGATTTTCGCAACCCTGGAGAGGTGTAACAGGTTGCTATAGCTTTAATAAAAAAGGCGAGCTTAAAAATAAACGCTTTTATTTTCAGGTGTTAAATAAAGGTATATTTCAACCTTTTTTAATAACACCACCTCTTTTAAAAGCCAGAGAGAAGACTACCTGTGAATAGAGAAGCGCCATCACCAATAATGGAAACCAAAATGGATAATGATGAAACCAACCTGTCTGAGAGAGTTGATGAACTGGAAACAAACCTTCATACCAGTGAGCTTAACTTAAGTACGGTAGCCTCCACGCTCAGGCAAGCTGAGGCTCAAAATATTGTAAAAAACAATGTTGTTACTTCAATGGCATCTGGATTAATACCCATCCCTCTGTTTGACATTATTAGTTTAACCAATATTGAATTTCATATGATCCAGACCCTGGCCGAGCATTATGAAATCCCCGTTGATAATATTAGTAGATCACTGGTTACTTCGCTGATTTCTGGCACACTCCCCGTGGCTTCCATGCTAGGTATTGGCAGTTTGGTTAAAAGTATACCCGGCATTGGCACTTTGGGAGGCAGTGGCAGTGTTTCTATTATCTCTGGTGCTATCACTTATGCGGTAGGACAGGTTTTCATTCAGCACTTTGAAGAAGGCGGCACTTTAAAAGACTTTAACCCAGCTGCTGCAAAAAACTATTTTAACGAGCAATTCAAGGCAGGAAAAGAGGTCGCAAAAGACCTTATTCAGGAAATTAAAAAAGGTAAGGACAAGGAAGACGCTATTCCAGATACTGACACACCCGATGGTGCTGCATAGAAATTTGTCTACATCTGTGGATTGTTATTTCCATAAAGCGAATAGCAAACAGGGCTGCGTTTGCTTTCCGCTCATTTCTGGTCGAAACCAGCCATATTTATAACTACTCAACGAACGATATATAAAGGCGTGCTTCGGCAACAGGAATGCTGCAGCAGAGCTTACAGAGATGTATTTACAGCGTCCCGTATAATCAATAACTTGCCGCTTCCACTGTCTGGTTACGCCAAGTAGTTACCCGTATTTAATATAAAGATCGCCAGCGAGAACTTTCGTATAAGAGAAAACTGGATCCCCAACCTGCTTGGGGATAGCTTCCAGCATTCCCGACAATGCAAACTGTTTTACAATCCCTTCTCCTTCAACAACCTCTCCATTCATTCTTATAATATCTCCCGGATGCACAACGGCAATATCATCTGGCTGTAATTCTGACAAGTTAATCTCTATTTCTGCTCCATCACGTAATACCCATGCCCGCCGCTGGTTTGGATCAAACGCCGCGCCAACGCCAATGGATGATATATTGCCCGCCTGTAAGGCCCATTTACGCGTACTGAAAGAAAAAGCCAGCAACGAAGATAACAACAGATAGCGCCCTGTGACTATTGTTCCGGCGACACTAGCAACCTCAAAGATGGTAAGCGCAGATTTTTTTTGTTGATCATTAGATCTCAGGATAGTAGTCAAAAAATAAAATGTGCTGTAGCTCAAAAGAGGGATACTTGCCAGTGTAAAGGGAGGAAAAACAAGCGTACCCGAACCTGAAAATGCCAGCGCTATAAGAGCAACTCGCTGGCTGTGCGAAATCTCGGCAGCATCATCAATCACAACGACCTCTTTACTAAGAGCACTGGAAGATCCATGCTCATCCGATGCAAGTGTTAATGCAGGAAAATCAGGAGAAAGCGTTAGATATTTTTTCTTGCGACGGTGCTCTCGCCACAAAGCACCAGCTACTCCACTGGCTAATAAAGGTAAAAACAGCGTCATTGGTACCATAATTACGCATCCTTGGTTGTGGAATCTCTGATCAAGTCGTGAGCGATCCACTCAGACTTAATCAGAGGTTCTTATGAAAAGAACAGCTCAGATGGTTTGAAAAGCATATCAATTATTATCACAATTGACCCAGAAACCTATTAGTGTATTTCTATCCTCTACAAGAGCTCTATGACAACCGATGAAGTGGCGTTCTGAAATATACTCCCGAACATGATAACTATATATGTTAGCATGAATATTGTTAAAACACTGTATAGTTTTAAGACGCTCTTCAATCTTTGCTCTTCTGGTTTTATTTCTGTAGTGCCATTGACACATTGGGGTATGTGAAATTTCTGGGTGATTACATACCCCATTTTTTACCCCTATAATTTCGCAACTATAAATAGATTACTTCAGATTGCTACGGAGTCATATATTTCATAAAGGCGTAAAAAAACCCGCAGGAAGGCGGGTTTATAGATATCTGAGAGTTTCCCAGACATTAATACTGGTG
>JALVFC010000255.1 GCA_027030285.1 Thiotrichaceae bacterium
CAAACATACAATAGCCTCTGATGCTACTAACAATGCAGTTGACGCTACTCAGCACTGGATAGTTCCACAAGAAGAGCGCCAGACCTGGGCAGAAGAAGTAAATGTCGATTTCATGGTTTCCAATGAGCCGTTGGCAAGTGATTACCCTGGTTTTGATACTACAAATAGTGTGGATCTTGATACGATGAAAACGACTCTGGAGCGTGCGCTGGATAGCAGTGACAAATATGTCATTTTTTACTCTGCTTCCTCCTCTGATAACAGTAGAGGGCTGGTGGCACTTGACTGGCTAAATGATCCAGCTACTCATGCAGATAATGGAGAGCCTTATAGTGTTGATCCAGCATGGCGGGTTATGGTGCAAAATGTGTATGACTCCAGGGTTCAACCATAGAATATTTCTGGTTGGACATTTAGTCACTTGGTAGGTGGGAGTGTTTCCAGGTTCAGGTGCTGAATAGATCAAAACTTTCGTTTTATCATAAGCTGTTTAATATTTGCGATTGCTTTGGCGGGGTTTAGGTCTTTGGGGCAGGCTTCGGTGCAGTTCATGATGGTGTGGCAACGATACAGTTTGAATGGGTCTTCCAGTTCATCCAGACGTTCTCCGGTGGCTTCGTCGCGGGAGTCGATTATCCAGCGGTAGGCATTGAGCAGGGCAGCAGGGCCGAGGTAGCGGTCGGCGTTCCACCAGTAGCTGGGGCAGGAGGTGGAGCAGCAGGCGCAGAGGATGCATTCATAGAGGCCATCGAGTTTGTCGCGGTCGGTTTTTGATTGCAGGCGTTCCTTGTCCGGGGAGACGGGGGCTGCGGTTTTCATCCAGGGTTCTATGGAGGCGTATTGCGCGTAGAAATTGCTTAGATCGGATACCAGGTCTTTGATAACGGGCTGATGGGGCAGGGGATAAATGGTGATGTCACCTTCGATATCGGCGATGGGTTTGGTGCATGCCAGTGTGTTTCTGCCGTCAATGTTCATGGCGCAGGAGCCGCAGATGCCTTCACGGCAGGAGCGGCGTAGTGTCAGGGTGGAGTCGATTTCATTTTTGATTTTTAGCAGGGCATCCAGCACCATGGAGCCGCAGTGTTCCATGTCTACTTCGTAGGTATCGGTGCGTGGATTATTGCCACTTTCCGGGTCAAAGCGGTAGATGATGAATTTTTTGATATGGGTTACGCCAGAGTCCGCTTTCCAGTGTTTGCCGGGTTTGATGACCGAGTTGGCGGGTAGTTTGAATTCAGCCATTAGTAGACCCTCTTTTTTGGGGGTATGACTTCGCAATCATCTGTCAGGGTGTAAAGATGTACCGGACGGTAGTCGAAGTGAACCTTGCCTTGCTCATTGACCCATGCCAGGGTGTGTTTCATCCAGTTTTCATCGTCGCGTTCGGGGTAGTCCTCGCGTGCATGTCCGCCACGGCTTTCTTTGCGGTTTAGTGCACCGCCAATAATTGTCTGTGCCTGTGCCAGCAGGTTTTCCAGTTCCAGGGTTTCCAGCAGGTCGGTATTCCATTGCATGCCGCGATCCTGAATGCCGACATCGGCAAAGCTGTCAAAGATGTGTTGCATTTTTTTTACACCCTCCTGAAGTGTTTTTCCGGTACGGAATACAGCGGCATATTGTTGCATGGTGCGCTGCATGGTTTCCCGGATTTGTGCTGTGGATAAGGAACCGGAGGCGTGGCGAGTTTTGTCAAAGCGTGCCAGTAGTGCTTCAAAGGTTCCTTCTGCCAGCGGGGTGTGCGGGGTGCCGGGGGTGATTAGTTCTGCTGCGCGCAGGGCGGCAGCGCGTCCAAAGACAATGATATCCAGCAGGGAGTTGGAGCCAAGTCTGTTGGCACCATGCACAGAAACACAGGCGCATTCACCAATCGCCATCAAGCCGGGCACAACGCTGTCTGGATCGCCGCCTTTCAAGGTCACGACTTCGGCTTTGTGGTTGGTGGGTATACCGCCCATATTGTAATGTACGGTGGGCAGTACCGGGATGGGGTCTTTGGTTACATCGACGCCGGCAAAGATACGGGCACTTTCGGCAATGCCGGGCAGTCGCTCGTTGATGACTTCGGGACCAAGGTGCATGAGGTTCAGGTATAGATGATCCTTGTCCGGGCCAACGCCGCGTCCGGCATTGATTTCCATGGTCATGGCGCGGGATACCACATCGCGTGAGGCAAGGTCTTTGGCATTGGGTGCATAGCGTTCCATAAAGCGCTCACCCTCGGCGTTGCTCAAATAGCCACCTTCACCACGAACACCTTCGGTAATCAGTACGCCAGCACCGTATACGCCGGTGGGATGAAACTGTACAAATTCCATATCCTGAAGTGGTAGTCCGGCGCGTAATACCATGGCGCTGCCATCACCTGTACAGGTATGTGCCGAGGTTGCGGAGAAAAAGACACGCCCACTGCCGCCAGTAGCCAGGATGACCTGATGTCCGCGAAAGCAATGTATTTCACCTTTGGTTAAGTCCCATGCCATGACTCCACGGCACACACCGTCTTCCATAATCAGGTCAGTGGCAAAATATTCGATAAAAAATTCTGCCTTGTGCTTGAGTGATTGCTGGTACAGGGTGTGCAAAATGGCATGACCGGTGCGATCGGCAGCGGCACAGGTACGCTGTGCCACGCCTTTTCCATAGTGTGTGGTCATACCGCCAAAGGGACGTTGATAGATTTTGCCATCATCGGTACGCGAAAACGGTACACCAAAATGTTCCAGTTCGATCACGGCGGGTACGGCTTCGCGGCACATATACTCAATGGCATCCTGATCACCGAGCCAGTCAGAGCCTTTGACGGTGTCGTACATATGCCATTTCCAGTTGTCTTCGCCCATATTCGCAAGTGCTGCCGACATACCACCCTGT
>JALVFC010000256.1 GCA_027030285.1 Thiotrichaceae bacterium
GACGGGAGCTTATCCATTGCCGGATATTCTGGGTGTCACGCCGGAGAAAAGACTGCTTCATGCACTTAGTGATGAGGTGTTTATCCATCTGGTTGTACCGTTTTATACCTCCTATGCCGCTTTCAGGCTGGATAATATTGATGACTTCTGGCAGGAGATGTTGCTACGCAGAGAGCATGTCAGTGATGAATCCCTGGCCAATATTCTGGATACCTATCTGGCCGAACAGTGCCTGGTACGTGGGGATTATCAACACTTCCCCAAAAAGCCGGCACAACCTTTTTATGCTGCGATATGGACAGGCTCACAGGCATGCCGTGAGCTGCTGCAAGGAGATAGCGAAAGCGCCAGGGAAACGTATGAACAAAGTATCCGCATGCTGCGCAAAGCGACCAAAGAGCGTGGCATGGTTTATCACAAGGATATTTTCGAAGCGTTTCATTTTTTGAACCTGCTCAGCACTGGCACTCCTGATGCCATTTCAAAAACCATTGGCGCACATTCCGTACTCAGTGAATCCTTCGTCATTTATTTTCTATTGATTGCCTACGCGGATTTACTAACCTCCGGGGACGATAATGAACTCAAGGAAGAAATAAACCTGCTGCGTGAACATGATGACAGCTTTATCTTACTATTTAGCCTGCTCATTAGTTACTGGGCAGGGCTACGCATTGACCCGATATGGATTGACAATGCCAAAGCCAGTTTTGAGCGCGCGAAAAATAATGGTTATCTGTGGTTTGCAGCAGAGCTGGCTGAAGCTCTCTCGCGCCACCTGCCGGATAGTAATCCACAACGCAAGGAATATACTGCATATGCCAAAAAGTTGCTGTCACAGACAGGTTGCAAAAGCCTTTTCAATCTGGTCAATCGCCAACACGGCTGGGAACGCTCGCTAAATGCATTAAGTCTGCTGGCAGCGGGTAACAAGAATACGCTTGCCGCAACAAATGAACGCCTAGTATGGATTCTACATGAAGACATTAATAGTGGTGAATGGAGTCTGCACCCCAAAGTACAGAAAAAAACCAAGAGCGGTGCATGGTCCAAGGGCAGAAACTTGTCGCTTAGGCGGTTATTGCATGAACGCGATGAGATGCCTTTTTTAGCTCAGGAAGATTTGCAGATTTGTACTACCGCCATTGTGCAAAACAATACCTATGGTTTCTATGGTAGTGAGTATGAGCTGGATATAAATCTCGCCTGGCCTTTTCTGGTTGGGCATCCCCGAGTTTTCTGGGATAAGACACGCACTACTCCACTGGAAATTACCGAAGGTGAAATTGAATTGCTGGTCACCGAAGAAGGCGATGAAATTCGCGTAACGATTTATCCAGAGGTAAAAAAGCACCAACTACAAGACCAGCAATATATTGTCAGCAGAGAAACGCCAACGCGGTTGCGCCTGTTCAAACTGGATAACCAGCACGAGCAAATTGTAAATATTATTGGTGACGGTCTGCTACTCCCCAAAGCTGCCGAAGCACAGCTACGTGACACCCTGATGACACTGGCTCCGATGATGCGCATTCAGTCAGATATTGCAGGTGTAGACAATGCCCGCGAAATTGACAGCGACTCCATGATTCATATTCACTTGCTGCCTTATGGTGACGGTTTACGGCTCTCCTTGCGGGTACAACCATTTGGCAATAACCAGGGGCCCATCTATCCACCCGGACATGGACGCAAAAACCTGCTCATCGAAATTGACGGTGAAAAAGTCAAGGTGCGTCGTGATCTTGAGCAGGAAAAGGCGCAGGCAGAACAGCTACAGGAACAGGTAGAAATCCTCGCCAACTGGGAAGACCTGACCGATGAAATCATCTTGGAAGAGCCGGATGAAGCGTTGGAAGCCTTAACCAGCCTGCACCAGATGGGAGATGCCATCTCCCTGGAGTGGCCGGAAGGCGAGTTTATGCGTGTTACTTCCACACTGGGGGCAAAAAATATGCGCCTGAATGTGAATGAAAAAGGAGAATGGTTCGAACTGGAAGGCGAAGTAACCGTCAATGAAAACCTGGTCATGAGCCTTGGTCAACTGCTGGAACTCAGCCAGAACAACAAAAGCCGCTTTATGAAAATGAGTGATGGACAGTATGTTGCCCTGTCCAAAAACCTGCAAAAAAAGCTGCAAGCCATTAACGCCTATGCCGAACAGGAAGGTGAAACAACTCGCATTAGCGGTCTTGCCAGCCTGGCACTGGAAGATTTTCTACAAGAAGTGGAATCGGTGGAAGGTGATGGCAAATGGCAGGAACATATCCAGCAACTAAAAAACCTGCAAGATAAGGAACATGAAATTCCGGCAACCCTGCAAGCCGAAATGCGTGAATATCAGGTAGAAGGCTTTCGCTGGCTGGCGCGACTGGCAGACTGGGGAGTAGGTGCCTGCCTGGCAGATGATATGGGGCTGGGCAAAACTTTGCAGTCCCTGGCACTGATACTGACACGAGCACAACAAGGACCTACATTAGTAGTAGCCCCCGTGTCCGTCTGTAATAACTGGCATAGCGAGACACAACGCTTCGCCCCTACCCTGAATCCCATTTTTTATCGCGGTAAAAACCGCCAGGAAATTCTGCAATCCCTCAAACCTTATGATCTAGTGATTTGTAGCTATGGGCTATTACCACAGGATGCAGATGTTATTGCTGATGTACAATGGACAACTGCCCTGCTTGATGAAGCCCAGGCAATTAAAAATATCGGCACCAAGCGCACAAAAGCCGCCTGGAACATACAGGCTGACTTCAAAATGATCACCACTGGCACACCCATTGAAAACCATCTGGGCGAACTATGGAGCCTGTTCCGCTTTCTGAATCCGGGACTGCTGGGCTCGCAGGAACATTTTACCCGCATGTT
>JALVFC010000257.1 GCA_027030285.1 Thiotrichaceae bacterium
CCACACAGGGTTGCGCCGGCTTCGACGTGGATTTCGTTGATTTCCTGTTTGGCGAGGATTTGCATGACTTCTGTCAGGGGCAGGTGGTTGCTGTGATGGTCAGCGGGCAGGGTGATGATTTCTGCGCCTTTGTTTTGCAAGGCTTGTACGCTGGTGGATTGCTGGCTTTGTTGGGTAATGATGAGTGTTTTGCCGGGCAGGTCGAGCATCTTTGCGTCTGCCGGGGTCAGGCATTGCGGGTCTAATATAATGCGCTGGGGTTGTCTGACTGTGCCACTGATTCCGAGTTCTTCGGCATTCAGGCGTACATTGAGTGATGGGTTGTCAGCTAGAACTGTCCCTTGTCCGCTGAGGATGGCGGAGGCTTTTGCGCGTAGAAATTGTACATCTCGCCTGGCTTCTGGTGAGGTGATCCATTTGCTTTCGCCGGATGCCATGGCGGTGCGCCCGTCAAGGCTCATGGCGAGTTTGATGGATACCCAGGGTATGCCGTGTTCCATGCGTTTGATAAAGCCGGGGTTGAGTGCTCTGGCAGCGCTTTGCATGATGCCTGCGTGGGTTTCTATGCCTGCTGCGCGGAGTTGTTGCAGCCCCTTGCCGGCAACTAGCGGGTTGGGGTCTTGCATGGCGACGACTACGCGGCGGATGCCTGCCTTGATCAGTGCCTGCGAGCAGGGCGGTGTTTTACCTGTATGTGAGCAGGGTTCCAGGGTGACATAGGCGGTGGCGCCTTGTGTTTGCTGTGGGCTTAATCCTGAGAGTGCGTTGATTTCTGCATGTGCCTGTCCGGCGCGTTGATGCCAGCCTTCGCCAATGATGCGGTTGTCTTTGGTGATGACGCAGCCTACACGCGGGTTTGGGTGGGTGGTGTAGAGTCCTTTTCTGGCAAGCTGGATGGCTTTTGCCATGTATTGATGGTCTGCTGCGGTGAGGCTGGCTGGCATTAGTCGCTGCTGTTTTCCATTTGCTCGATAATGTGTTTGAACTCGGCAATGGTGTTGAAGCTGTTGTAGACAGAAGCAAAGCGGACATAGGCTACATCATCCAGCGAGCGTAATTCCTGCATGACGTGTTCCCCTATCTGGTCTGAGGACACTTCGCTTTTGCCGGTTGACAAGATGCTTTTTTTGATGCGAATAATGGCGGATTCCATTTGTTCGATGGATACGGGACGCTTTTTGAGTGCACGCATCATGCCATCGCGCAGCTTGTGTTCGCTAAAAGGCTGTTTGATATTGTTGGATTTTTTTACGGTCGGCATATTGAAATTTGCCGTCTCGTAGGTGGTAAAACGTTCCTTGCAGATTTCGTTCTGGCATTCGCGCCGGCGTCTGATCTGATCCCCGTCGCTGGCGAATCGGGAGTCAATAACGCGCGTGGCGCGGTTACCACAAAATGGACAGTGCATAGCTTCTCCTCCGATGACAACGTGCCGTAGAACCTTTGAGGCTCTACAGTGTGCTGTCCTAGCTATAGACAGGCAAGCGTTTGCAGATAGCCTGTACTTTTTCCCTCACTGTATCAATTGTTGCTTCGTTGTTCAGGTCGTCAAGGATATCACAAATCCAGCCCGCCAGGTCAGTCGCATCCTGCTCGTTAAAGCCACGGGTCGTAATGGCTGGTGTGCCGATGCGAATACCGCTGGTGACAAAGGGTGACTGCGGGTCATTCGGTACGGCATTTTTGTTGACCGTGATATGTGCTTTGGTGAGTGCTGCATCGACTTCTTTTCCGGTGAGTCCTTTATCAATGAAATCAACCAGGAACAGGTGATTGTCAGTACCGCCGGAGACAATTTTGTGACCGCGTTCGATCATGGTGTTTGCCATGGCGCGGGCGTTGATCACGACCTGTTTTTGATAGGCTTTGTATTCCGGTTCCATGGCTTCCTTAAAGGAGACTGCCTTGGCTGCAATGACATGCATTAAGGGGCCGCCCTGGATACCCGGGAAAATGGCTGAATTGAGTTTTTTCTCAATTTCAGGATTGGCTTTTGCCAGAATAATACCGCCGCGTGGACCACGCAGGGTTTTGTGTGTCGTTGAGGTGGTGACATCGGCAATCTGGGTTGGGTTGGGATATTCGCCTGCGGCAACCAGTCCGGCTACATGCGCCATATCGACCATCAGATAAGCCCCAACCTTGTCGGCAATATCACGGAATCGCTGCCAGTCCACTACGCGGGAGTAGGCAGAGAAACCGGCGACAATCATTTTGGGCTTATGCTCATCTGCCAGGCGCTCAACCTGTTCGTAATCTATCTCGCCAGTATCAGGGTTTAGACCGTACTGCACGGCGTTATAGGTCTTGCCTGAAAAGCTGACATGCGAGCCATGTGTCAGGTGTCCACCATCTGCCAGGCTCATGCCCAGTACATGGTCGCCTGCTTCCAGCAAAGCCAGATAAACAGCAGCATTCGCCTGTGAGCCGGAGTGTGGTTGCACATTGGCATAGTCTGCGCCAAAGAGTTCTTTTACACGATCAATCGCCAGTTGTTCGGCAATATCTACATTTTCACAACCGCCGTAGTAACGCTTCGCCGGGTAGCCTTCGGCGTATTTATTGGTGAGTACCGAGCCTTGAGCTTCCATTACCCTGGGGCTGGCATAGTTCTCGGATGCGATGAGTTCGATATGGGTTTCCTGGCGTTCAATCTCGGTTTGCATGGCGTTGAATAATTCGTCATCGTAACCGGCAATACGCATATCTTTGGAAAACATATAAAAGCCCTCTTGGTTCGGCTAGTTGGAAAAGGCGGCTATGATACCTTAGGCAGTGGGGGTTCGACAATGCCTCGGTGCTTGATCGGTTTATTCGTGAGCAATGGGCTTGCCAGTAAACAGATAGTCCTTTAGCTCCTTGTCGAAG
>JALVFC010000258.1 GCA_027030285.1 Thiotrichaceae bacterium
AAGCTCAAATACATCTGCATCCAGGCTGCTGTTGCGGTCATTGTCTCTTAACTGCTGTAACTCAACTAAAGACAGTGGCAACAAGGTGAGGATAGCAGTTCTCCCTGCCAGTGATTGATTGATCGCATGCTGCAAGTTCGGCTGGTGACTTCCTGTAAGAATAAACATGCCCTGTTTTTGATTACTATCGACAATGCCCTGAATATAAGACAGCAAGACAGGTACACGTTGAATCTCATCCAGAATAGCGCCTTCTGGTAACTGGGATAAAAAACCTTTCGGGTCAGTCTCTGCTGCTAGGCGGACATCAGGAGTTTCCAGCAAAAAATACGGTTTATCCGGGAAGGTGTGCTGTACCAGAGTTGTTTTTCCAGACTGTCTGGGACCCAATACAGTGACAATCGGATATTCCCGACTGCTTTCTATTAACTCCCTGGTCATGGTGCGAATAATCATAGTAGCAAGCATAGTCTCTGTTTATGCAAATTTCAAATTGCACTTTGTATTTGCATAAACAGAGTTGCATGACGGGGGGTAGCGATAGATTCCGGGCAGCTTGTTGGTTATCCCAGTCTGTCTGGCAGCCAGGTCACCAGCTCTGGCCAAACGGATAATATGATCAGGGCGATTAACTGAATGATGATAAACGGAATCACGCCTTTGTATATCTGCCGGGTGGCGACACTTTGCGGGGCTACACCGCGTAGATAGAACAGTGCAAAACCAAAGGGCGGGGTGAGGAATGAGGTTTGCAGGTTGATGGCAATCATGATGCCGAGCCAGATGGGGTTGATGTCCATAGTGAGCAGTATGGGGGCTACAATCGGCACGACGACGAAGGTGATTTCAATAAAGTCCAGCACAAAGCCCAGCAGGAACATGACTAGCATGACGATCAGGATGGCTGTCCATTTACCACCGGGCAGGCTGGTGAGTAGCTGGTGAATCTGGTCATCACCGTGAAAGCCACGGAATACCAGTGAGAATAATGATGCGCCAATCAGGATCATAAATACCATGCTGCTGACACGCACGGTTTCTCGCATGCTGTCGGTGAGGGTATTCATGCTCAGTTTGCGGTTAATCAAGGCAAGCAGCATGGCGCCAACTGCCCCCACCGAGGCGGCTTCGGTGGGTGTGGCAAGGCCACTTAAAATCGAACCTAGCACAGCAAGAATCAGCAGCAGAGGTGGCAAGAGTGCCCTGAGAATGCTGCCCATATCTGCTTTCTCATGTTCTGCCAACTTTATTGCTGGCATGGCCTTGGGGTTTAACCAGGCAACGAGTGCCAGGTAAAGCAAATACAGAAATACCAGTAACAAGCCGGGGATAATAGCGCCAGTGAACAGGTCGCCCACAGAGACTTGTTCGGGCGAGAAAATGCCCTGATTAAGCTGTGCCTGTTGGTAGGCTGAAGATAACTGGTCGCCCAGTAACACCAGAATAATCGAGGGCGGGATAATCTGTCCAAGCGTACCAGAAGAGCAAATAATGCCACAGGCAATTTCCGGCTGATAGCCGCGTTTGAGCATAACAGGCAAGGAAAGCAGCCCCATGGTGACGACGGTTGCACCCACAATGCCTGTGCTGGCAGCCAGTAACATGCCCACCAGAATCACGGAGAACCCCATACCTCCACGCAGCGAGCCAAACAGTTTTGCCATGGTATCTAGCAGTTCTTCAGCCAGTTTGGATTTCTCCAGTATGACTCCCATAAAGACAAACAGCGGGACAGCCAGCAATGTCTGGTTCATCATAATGCCAGTGACGCGCTCTGGCATCGCGCCCAGTAATGGATCAAACGTACCAGTGGCAGTGCCTATACCAGCAAAGATCAGTGCTACACCGCCCAGGGTAAAGGCAACGGGGTAGCCCATCATCAAAACAATGACGACACTTAAAAACAGCAAGGCAGGCATCCATTCCATCAGATCATCTCCTGTTCTTCTTGCTCAATCGGCTCTTTACCACGAATAACACGGGCGGCATGAATCACAGAAGCAATGGCTTGCAGGAGCAGTAAAAAACCGAGCAGTGGAATAAAGCTTTTTAACAGGAAAACCAGAGGCAGACCGCCTGCCTCGCGGGAGCCTTCAAGCTGTGACCAGGAGGTAGTGACATAGTCGGCACTGATCCAGATAAGAAAAATACAAAAGGGTATGAGCAATACCAGACCACCCAGAAGATTGACCCAGGCGCGGGTTCTGGCAGAGAACTTCTGATAGAAAATATCTACGCGTACATGTCCGTGATGTTTGAAGGTGTAGGCGGCTCCCGCCATAAACAGCAAGGCATGGAAGTACAGTGCAGACTCCTGCATACCAATGGAGCCCCAGTCAAATATCTTGCGTAGCACCACCACGGTAAAGGTGATAAGGACAGCAGCCAGTGCTGCCCAGGCAATGGTTTTGCCAATGGTTTCGTTTAACTTGTCAATCATGTGGGCTATTTTTTCCACTGCAAATTCCTTGGTGTCAGTCTATAATCCTGCTCCCTGATCGGGACACAGGAGCGTGGGAATGAGGCACTTTTGCCGTCAGTGATCGTCAGGAGGCGCATAATAGCAAAAGATTATCTTTTTGGCTTGCTGTTAAGTAAGCAATCTGATATTTTAGCGCGCCTTGAATTTTTAGAATATTTGCGGAGAATCATCATGTCTCGTGTCTGTCAGGTAACCGGCAAGCGTCCAGTTACGGGAAACAACGTATCACATGCTCATAACAAAACAAGACGCCGTTTCTTGCCCAACTTGCATACACACCGTTTCTGGGTGGAAAGTGAGAACCGTTGGGTGAAGCTAACGCTATCAGCAAAGGGCATGCGTATTATTGATAAAAAAGGTATCGACACAGTACTTGCGG
>JALVFC010000259.1 GCA_027030285.1 Thiotrichaceae bacterium
CACTGCTGGATACTATTTCAGAATGATGATTGCTATCGATACCAATGTTCTGTTGCAACATGTACTTCAGGATGATGCTGTGCAATCACCTAAAGCTTCCAGGCTTATCAAAATAAACAACCGCGTTCTCATTACTGATGTAGTATTATTAGTAGAGACTATATGGACACTCCTTGGGAAAAAATATCAGGCCACTCGTGATGACATCATCAAGCTGGTCAGCGACCTACTTGCAGAACACTCCATTCAATTTGAAAATCCACATGCAATCTGGGGGGCATTAAGTGATTTTCAGAAGGATAGACCTTTATATGATGACAAGGGACGCAAATTAAAATGCCTGATTTTGCTGATGCACTTATTATTCACAAAGCCAGGCTGTTAGCGAAGCAGCCTGCTTCGAAGTTGAACGCAATATATTCCTTTGACACTGGTGTGCTACGTATACAGGGAACTCAATCTCCTTAAGGGAAACCGGGATGTTATCTCAACTGCCAGTTAATCGGCTCCAGTTGGTGGTTCTGCAACCAGTTGTTTGTCTTTGAAAATGGTTTGCTGCCGAAAAATCCCCTGTGGGCGGATAATGGTGAGGGATGCGGCGATTTCAGTACATAGTGTTTTTGCTGATCAATATGTACACCTTTCTTTTGCGCATAAGCACCCCATAAAATAAACACTACGTTTTCCTTACCTTCATTAATTCGCTGGATGACGGTATCGGTAAATTGTTCCCAGCCTTTTCCCTGATGCGAATTGGGTCGGCCCTGCTCTACTGTCAATACGGCATTTAACAGTAATACGCCCTGCTCCGCCCAGGGTTGCAGATAGCCCGTATGACCATTGTTAATTTGCAAGTCGTCCTGTAGTTCCTTGTTGATATTTAGTAAAGACTTGGGAAGCGGTTTTACATCCGGCATGACTGAAAAACACAAACCATGTGCATGACCTTTGGTAGGATATGGGTCCTGTCCTAAAATCACGACTTTGACCTGATCAAACGGGGTGCTGTTGAGTGCGTTAAACCAGAGCGAGCCTACTGGCAATATGGTTTTACCCCGGGATTTTTCGGACAGCAAAAATTGCTTCAAATCCTGCATATAGGGCTTTGCAAACTCCTCACCAACCTGCGCAAGCCAGCTTTGTTCCAACTGTATTGTTTTTTCCATGAGGCTTAGAGTAGCCTACATTCCGGAAACCTGCCACTTCTGAAACTGTGTGGTAACCAGATTGGCAACATCACTTTCATAGCCCTGTTGCTGGAGTTTGTCATAGAGTTGCACCAGCAATTGCTGCAAGCGCTGCTGGTCTTTTCTGGCTTCTGGCATAAAACCACCTGCGATGCTCAAGTCTGCCTCTGCG
Source organism: Thiotrichaceae bacterium (assembly GCA_027030285.1). Lineage (GTDB taxonomy): Bacteria > Pseudomonadota > Gammaproteobacteria > Thiotrichales > Thiotrichaceae > HyVt-477. The sequence goes on from JALVFC010000259.1 coordinate 1,360, forward strand.
ACAGCATCCTCTCCTATCCACCAGTCATCCCGGATGATTTTTGCAATCGCCTGTTCCTTATTCATGCTAAATTGCGTTTGCACAGCAGCCACTTCATTGGCTTGCCTTAAAAAATCATACTCTCTGAGTAATTTTTCAATATTAGATAAAATTTCTTGCATATCTTGCCCCCCTGCCTGATGAAACACTTGATAGAGTATACAACATCAAGGAAAACCCCAACACGCTATACCAGAGAACCCACTGGTGCTTGAAGGCTTTTCATACTAGAGTTCCTTAACCGCTATTAACTTGACAGCATGAAAGAATTTTTCCATAAACTCTGGTTTCGCGACCCAAATGAATCGACCCTGTATATCAATGATACTGCGGTACGCATCCGTGCCGGTTTTCTGATTTTTATCCCTGCCTTTATGGGGCTAACATTATTCTACGTTGCCTATACCACGCACTGGGTCGTTGACGGCAATACCGCTGTAGATACTTATGAAACAGATTGGGATGAGCATATTATCTACTCCGTTGAAGCCATCAAGCGTACTTACGAGTATTCTGTTCAAACTGCTCTGCTATTTTATGCCCTGTTTGAAATGCTGGCTGGCATGACAGTTTTAACCTCCAGGCTATCACCTACCATTCTGCTGAGCAGTTTTCTGGCAAGAAACGCCCCTCCCGTATGGAAACCTCTTGTGCCAAAACGCTATGCCTGGACACTGGGCTCTTCGCTGGTGATTACCTGCATTATTTTCTTCAACCCGGATACTTTTGCAGAAATACTTAACACGCTCCTGCGTCACGAAGTTCTGCCAACAGATCATAACTATATGCCCAAATGGATTCCCACGACGCTGGTTTTGGTTTGCCTGGGCTTTATGTGGATGGAAACAGTGTTAGGTTTTTGCGCGGGCTGCAAGATACACGCCTTGCTCGTCTGGATGGGGATATTAAAAGAAGAATGTGAAGCCTGTAATAATATTGACTGGGATGAAATAGCGAGGAAGAAGTTAAGGAAGCTCTGACCCTCAGAGCCTGCAATCAAGGTTCTTCCGTTTTCACCATCAATAAATCATTCTCAATCCAGATCGTCACTCTAAGACCTTTTGCGTAGGTAACAATCGGCTTATCGCCATTTTCCAGATGGGGTAACTGTTTAAATAATTCCTCGCTATAAGGTGTTTCAAACAGCGTAATATAATTCCCATCCTCATTCATATAACGTAATTGCGCAGCTTTGGAGCCCTGAATAGAGCAATACCTTCCACCTGACAAACCAAACTCACTGTTACTGGCGACTTGCTGTGAATCAATCGGCAAAAAGCCAAGTTTGCTGAAATAGCCTTGCACCTGACTTATCTGTCGGCTTGCAACCTGCATCGGCTCTTTCTTGAGATGATTCCCAGCCACCTCGTCGGCTATCTTCTGTACCATATCGTGATTAAAGAATTTCGCGTGGCTATATTCCTCTACCGACTGCTGATTCTTCACAGCTTGATGCG
>JALVFC010000260.1 GCA_027030285.1 Thiotrichaceae bacterium
TTGCGATTGGCATTAGCGACAGCGCGTATAGCTTTGGGGCGCCTCATGGCTTGTGCCTGTTGCTGGTAGGAACGAGTTTCACCATAGGGGATTTCGCATAATGCTTGCCATGTACGGATTTGAAAATCTGTTCCTCTTAGATCCAATGGCAGGTCACTAAAGTCACGTCTGCTGCCAGCAAAATATGCATTGAGTTGTGATTCAAGTTGCTTGAAAAAAACACTACTGCCAGTAGTAACCCTGGCAGAAAAGGCTTTTTCAAGTCGGGGTATCTGGAATTCAAGTCGCTTTGTATCGGTAAACTCCAACAGGCAAATACCTTTGGCTGTGGCTCCGGCAAGTAACACTCCCAAAGGGGTCTGGATTTGCTGTAATGCGATGGCTTTTTGTGATGCCACAGTGTTTTAACCTTATTTACGTCAGATCATATTGATTGGCAAAGCTGTCAAAAGGAAAATCGCCAAACAGCTTGTGAAGCTTGTCAGCAATGGTATTGCGATTGTAGAAATCAAGCTTGCTACGCCAGGGTAGCTGAAAGCCTGATTTTAATTCTGTGTATTCATTTACACCCATATCGTAGACAGGGATATGGAAAACAGCATGTTGCCGGTCAAGCTTGCCAGCAAGCATGGCACTAAGTTCGTAGGGGAGCAAGCGAAAGCTACTGCCACCAAAGCCAATAAAAGGTCTGCGTATTCCTGGTAATGCAGCAATGACAGGTTGTTTGTACAGGGCTATATCATAAGCCTTGAATGCTCCCATTGAAGGGTTGTTGTCCTCCAGCTTTTCAACAGAAAGGTTGGTAGAGATAGAAGAATCATATTTGATGCCCAGGGATTGCAGGCAGGTACAATAATTGTCAAAATTGGTCTGTCGCAGATTAATTTCCCGGGTTCTTATGCCAATTATCTTTTCACCTGCTATATCCTGGAGATTTTCAATAGCCTGTTTGCTATCGTGCTGAAAAGTATCTTTATTATAAGGTTTGTCAATAAGGCAGGCGACTTCATGATCGGCTGCGAGTATTTTTCTAACCAGAACCGGGTATTTAATCGCTACCTTGTTCTCTATAAAGAAAGTAGCGGTAATGTCGTGCTGTCTCAGCAAATCCAGCATTTTCATAGTATGCTTCCATACATGATTGGAAACAGGCTGGGAGTTATCAAGCACGGACTGTTGCCAGTCGACAACCTGGACGGTGAATATCATGGCTAATTATTTATTATTCTGGTAGTTTGATTGTGTTTATTGTTACGTTACTAAAGCTACCTCTACTGTGCAAGTATCGTCGGCACACCCTACAATTGAAGCTGTAACAAGCTCTTGAACTGATGACTCATTATAAAAACGTATAACGATTTACTCCTAAAATTATCAAGATAAAAGGCTTAAATGTGCATATGATTAGTATTGATGCTAGAATTAATATTAATAAATACAGATAAGTTATTGATATTAAATTCAGCAGCAGTGCTATGAACGATTCATTCCTACAAGCAGGGCAGTATGCAGGACAATACACGGACAACAACTTGCTGTTTCTTGTGGCATTGTTAATGCTTATTCTGGGTTTTTTTATTGCCTGGTTTATCTATGCTGCACCACTAACGGCAGCACGACGTGAAATTGACCGCCTACAATTCAAACTCCAGTCAGAAAAGCAGATAAATGAAGAGCGTTTGCAATTAATGGAGCAGGGCAAGGCACAGCTGCATAATACCTTCTCGGCTTTATCTCAACATGCTCTTCGGGAGAATAATGCACAGTTTTTACAGCTGGCTCAGGAAACACTGCTGCGTTTTCAAAACCACGCCAAATATGATCTGGATGGGCGCAAGCAGTCGATTGAAGAAATGATTCAGCCCATTCAGCAAGCACTGGATCAAACTCGCAAACAACTGCATGAGATCGAGAAAGAGCGTAAGGAAAGCTTCGGTGCAGTCTCAGAGCAGCTTAAAACTGTTTCCAGTGACCAGGTGGTCTTAAGAGAGGAAACCCAGAAGCTGGTGACAGCATTACGCAGACCTGAAGTACGCGGTCAGTGGGGTGAAATTACCCTGAAGCGAGTAGTCGAGCTGGCGGGAATGGTAGAACATTGTGATTTCATTGAGCAGGAGCACCGCTCGGATGGTACTACGGCAATTCGCCCAGATCTTGTCGTGAAAATGCCGGATTCGCGTGAATTAATTGTCGATGCCAAATCCCCACTGGATGCCTATCTTGCAGCAACACATACAGATGATCCGAAGATACGCAAACAGGAATATCAGCGCCATGCAAAGATTGTGCGTGGACATGTGAATGAACTGGCAGCCAGGCGTTACTGGGAGCAGTTTAAGCATGCACCGGATTTTGTGGTGTTATTTGTCCCGGGAGAGCAATTTCTGGGAGCTGCATTAGAATATGATAATAAACTGTTAAGCGATGCTTTAGCAAAAAATGTTATTCTCGCTTCACCAACAAGCCTGATTGCTTTATTGCGCTCTGTGGCTTTTGGCTGGAAACAGGTAGCATTGTCCGAAAATTCCGAGATCATACGTGATCTGGGGCAGGAGCTTTATAAAAGAGTTGCCACCTTCACCGAACACATGGCACGATTAGGACAGAGTTTAAACACAAGTGTTGATCAGTATAACAAGGCACTCGGCTCTTTGGAACGAAGTGTATTACCGGGGGCTCGACGCTTTACGGAGTTGGGTATTCAGACCGAGAAGCAGGTTGCACAAAGCGAAATTATTGAGAAAGTGGCGCGTCATCCCGTGAAATAGTTTGCAACTGATTAGCAGGGCTCAAAGTGAAAGTAAATGGCAACTGCGCAGCGTAATGATATGTAAAGCGGTAAGTTATTG
>JALVFC010000261.1 GCA_027030285.1 Thiotrichaceae bacterium
TCAGCAGAGATGAGCTTAATCGTGACCAGCGCGTCTGGCTAAAGTGGCTCATGAACACAAACTATATGCGTCATGTTGCCATCAATCATTTTATTCACCACAAATATGGTGGCAAAAACAATTTCAATCTGGTTCTGGGAGCTGACGTAATTAGAGGAGTTTCACGTAAGGCCACCGCAGAAGACTATAAGGATATGCGCGAGATTGGATTAATATGATAAACACGATATATGGACATATCGATACCCTGCGACCTTCATTACACCTTTCAATTTTCAACGCTAAACAATCTGACTGGAGCAGTGAAATAGTAAGCTTGCCAGATGGTGATTTTGTGGCTCTTCATTACCCTGCCCCATTGCAAACAGACAAGGTCATCCTGTTAATACCGGGAATGACAAGCAATCGCAAGGCACCCGTTGTGCAATCAGCCGTTACCGATTTGCTGCATGAAGGCTATTCTCCTGTTGTAGTGGAATTGCGTAACTGTACTGATATCCCCGGAAAAACGGCTGGCTATTTCAACGCAGGCTCTGTTGAAGATGTTGATTTTGTTATCAGGCATCTTTGCAACAAGACTTGTGCTCCACTCATGGCGGTTATTGGTTTTTCCCTGGGGGGAATTGTAATGTCTCAATGGGCCGCTAAAAATGCGCTTGCCCATAAGTATGTACGTTTTTTACATTGTATCTCTGTTCCACTTGACCTGGGTTTAACTGCCAATATTGTAAATGCGGGATTTAGCCGCCTGTATCAGAAAGTAGTACTGTCACGATATCGTTATTTACTAAAACGCCGTCAAGACGTGACAACACTGTCTGTTGTCCACAAACTTGATAAGATAAAAAGTATGTTTGATTTCGATGAGCAAATTACAGTCCCCCTGAACGGCTACCAGTGCCTGGAGCAATACTATTCGGAAAATAGTGCTTTGCAGTTCCTGAAAGAAGTGCGCATCCCCTGTAAACTAACCAATTCAGTCAATGACCCACTGATTCCTTATAACAAGCTGTACAAGCAACTTGGCGCACAGCCCAATTTTGACCTCAACCTGTTAGCCAATGGGGGACATCTGGGGCTTTTTCATGCCTCGATACGAAGCAAACTAAAACAACTGGTCACTATCGAAGCACAGCCTGCCAAGATTTCTATTTGAGTGACCGGGTCAGGAATTAAAACATGAACCTTTATCTCAGAATGCTATTCATCTACTGGCAAGCCACCAGATCCAGCATTATTACGCCTGATAATTTAAGTAATGAATTGTCCCTGCGAGTCATGCCCAATGACCTGGATTTGAATATGCATGTTAACAATGGTCGTTTTCTGACTTTATGCGATTTATCCCGCTTTGATTTGTTTGTGCGTACCGGACTCTTCAGGTTGATGAGGCAAAAGAAATGGATGCCATTGATTGCCTATCACGATATGAACTACAGAGCTTCCCTTAAACTGTTTCAAAAGTTTACCTTGAAACAGCATATCCACAATTATGATGAGAAATATTTTTATAGCCGACACGAGTTTACGGTGGGTGATAAAATAGTGGCAGAGGGAATATCTCATTCCGTGATTCGCGGCACAGAGGGGGTGATTCCACCAGATGAGGTCGTCGCTGCTGTCACTGAACTACAGGCATCCTGAGGAAGGCTCTAATAACTCATGGCTCGCTTTCCTGAGAAACTTGCCCGGGATTAGAGTTGCCTGAAACTAACCAGCAAGCAAGTCCGCCCTGTCTTTGTTGGGTCGATAATACACAGCAGTATGCCCAATTGTTTGTATCACTGCGGCACGGTGTTTTTCAGCCAGTAACTGAATGAGTTGTTGGCGCTGCTCCCTGTCATCGGCATTTATTTTCACCTTGACAAGCTGATGACAATCCAGGGCGAGCTCCATTTCCTCATGGATAGATTCCTTGAGCCCCTGTTGCCCAATCGTTACCACGGGGTGCAGACTATGCGCCAGTCCCTTGAGTTTTTTCTTCGCTGCATTGCTCAGTGTAAAGCCTGGTTCTGTATTGCCTTTATCCATGATAATCTTTTGCCAGTGTTAAGATTTACTAGTTAAACCGAGTCCTGCCTGTATGTCCAGAAGTAAAAGCAGTAAACGCTGGTTAGATGAACATTTTGAAGATGAATACGTAAAACGCTCCCGTCAGGACGGTTATCGCTCGCGTGCTGTTTACAAGCTCATGGAGATTCAGGAAAAGAATAAAATCATTAAACCCGGTATGAAAGTGGTTGATTTAGGCGCTGCTCCCGGTGGCTGGAGTCAGTATTGTGCCACACTGGTGGGGGATAAGGGACGTGTCGTTGCCAGTGATATTTTGCCCATTGACCCTTTGCCTCATGTGGAATTTGTTCAGGGGGATTTTCGCGAAGATGATGTGTTTGAAGAGCTGCTGACAACTCTGGGTAGTGACAAATGTGACCTTGTAATTTCGGATATGGCACCCAATATTAGCGGGGTGGACTCAATTGATCAGCCAAAATCCATTTATTTATGTGAGCTTGCACTGGATATGGCAGGTCGTATACTTACTGCTAATGGTGCTTTTGTTGCCAAGCTTTTTCAAGGTCAGGGTTCTGACGAATTTATAAAAGCCGTACGCCGTACATTCCGTAAGGTCAAAATACTTAAACCAAAAGCATCAAGACCCCGTAGTCGTGAAGTTTATGTACTTGGACAGAAACTCGTGTAAAATAGCTGATTACTTTATCATGCCGACCACCCATGGTCGATCAGCAGCTACCCAGCCTCGGCGGAGAGGTAGCTTATCAAGGTGAAATTTTGAACGATTTAACAAAGAACATTTTAATTTGGGTTGCGATTGCCATCATG
>JALVFC010000262.1 GCA_027030285.1 Thiotrichaceae bacterium
GTACCTCAGCGGTGAGTACCGGCGCAGGGGAATAAGCGCCCATACCGCCAGTATTGGGACCTTTATCACCATTATCACGAGCTTTGTGATCCTGTGAGCTTGCCATTGGCAGGATATGTTCGCCGTCTGCCATGACAATCAAACTGGCTTCTTCACCTTGCAAAAACTCTTCAATAACAACGCGATGTCCGGCATCACCAAAGGCATTGCCAGCCAGCATGTCTTTTACCGCAGCGATGGCTTCATCTTCTGTTTGCGCCAGAATGACACCCTTGCCTGCTGCCAGACCATCCGCTTTAACGACAATCGGAGCACCTTGTTGCTTGATATAGGCAATAGCTTCGTCAATATCAGTAAAGTTACCGTAAGTAGCCGTAGCAATCTTGTGTCTTGCCAGAAAGTCCTTGGTGAAGGCTTTGGAACCTTCCAGTTGAGCAGCCCCGGCGGTGGGGCCAAAACAGCGCAAACCCGCCTTGTCAAATTGATCAACAACTCCGGCAACCAGAGGAGCTTCCGGACCTACCACGGTGAGACCGATATGCTTCTGTTGGGCAAAATCCAGCAGTGCAGGAATGTTGTCTGCGGAAATATCAATATTTTCAATACCAGGCTCCAGCGCTGTTCCCGCATTGCCTGGCGCAACATACACGGTTCCTGCCCTGGGGGATTGTGCCAGTTTCCATGCCAGCGCATGCTCGCGCCCACCGCTTCCTATGACCAATATGTCCATATTTTATATTACCTGTTTTTGCAAAGGTTAAATTTGTCGCAGCACGTAAGGACTGTTACCGACCAGAGAGTCAACAGAGACTACCGTGCGCCGCCTGTTTCTATGCGTTAGACCGTAACTTCTTTGTTTTATTGACTATACTTGCAGACACTACAAGGATTGGTAGTATCATTTAACAGGGAATCACAAATGAAATTTGGTCTAACTTTTGTAATCATGGGTATCTTACTATCCGCTTGTTCAGACGGCAAAGAAAACACGGAGGATACACAAACTCTGACAACAACTAGCCGCACCGTTGCCACCGACTACCAGATAGTTGATATGGATACAGACCAGCAGACTGAATGCCTCTTTAGCCTCGACGGTAGCCAGCCTGGGAAATTATTACTAAACTCTGGACAACATGTAACATTAGCCAACAAGGAAACAACGACTGTTATGCATGGTGACATTGCCTGGCTAGCTGTTGTTACGGATGATCAAGCAACACAACCCTGCTACATTAAGACGCAATACCTCGAGCCAGTACCAGCTAATTAGCTGTTTCCCGGATTTCATCAGGCTACTTAAGATGCGGATTACGCAGATATAGGTACTCTGGGAGGCTGTCTCCGTTGACTCTTCTGCCTACCTGGTCGAAGACCAGGGAAAATTAAGACTGGATACTTTTTTGAGAGAAGCTGAGAGTGGAGCTGCTGATTTTTTTAATGAATCTGACAGGGGAGCTGTTGATTTGCTTGCAGCCTTACTCGCTTTGATTTTAGCAAGCTGTTTTTTTACGTCTGTTAGATCATCACTCAACTCACTATTTTGAGCTTGTAGTTTCGCCTGCTTTTTCCAAAGTTGCCAGATTACTAATCCACCTACCAGAAACAACGAGCCTGGTACTAAAGAACTCGGTAGTAGTGGTGCACTCGCCATTTTGGTTGAGGTTAGTTTTAATAAATGGTTTTTTAACATGGAAATATCTCCCACTACTCAAAGCGGTTCAATGCTACTTGGGTGTGAATCTTCAGGCCTGGCGATTGCTTGTTGCCAGGCTTTATAGCCTGCCCTCAACAACCTCCGGGAAGCCACCTCCAAGAATATATGATTCATATCAATCAGTCTATATGCGAAATGGGGAATATATAATTAATCATTGGTATGTTAGTGTTAGCATGTTCCTTAGTTACCACTATATTGCTAACGCTTACGAGCAGATCACAGATAATGACAGACAACCACAATGTACAAGCTGACTTTCAGCCAGCAAACGTTAGCGTAGCCCTGGGCAAGAAAATGGATGCAAATACCGATATCTCTATCAATACAGATACACAGATAACCCATCGCATTGAGCTACCCGAGAACCGGGTTATCCGGAAAAGACTTGCTGCCAGAACCATTGGCGTTCACCTAAGTGCCCTACCTCCTGAACTACAGGCTTTCAAAGAGTCCACTGACGATGCCTATCTAAGTAAAAAAGACCTGCCTGACAAGGTTCATCTAACCCTCTCAGAGGGGAAGCAAGTATTATCACGAGATGAAGCCTGGGAGTTTGCCGATAAAGCGGGTGAGAAACTGGAATGGGATATTCTCCCTGACAGCATGGCTGGCAAAGCAACAGCTATGGTTTCCACAACCGGGCAAGGTCTATATGCCAACTATGGTCGCCCAACCATGGACTTTTCTGGCTTCTTCCATGATTACATCAAGATTCATGGAGAAAGCTCAGTCAGCGCTATTACACCCAGAGGGTTGGAGAGCGTCCTGCTTGGCCCTCTTTTTATCACTCTGGATACCATCAGTGCCGCAGGCTTTACTGCACTCGGCCATATGACCAGAGGCGCCCGACTATCCAATAAAACGGTGTTTACAGATATAGTCTCCACAGGTGTTTATGAAGGAACCACATCCTGGACATCTGCAAGATTAGGCGTCCTTACTGGAGCAAAAGTCATGCGCCTGACCGCATCACTACCAATTCCCGGTGCTCATCTGGCGGCAATTCCTCTCGGTGTACTGGTGGGCGCGACCACTACAATCTTCACCAAGCGTATTGCCAATCAATCCAAAGATAAAATAATCGATGCCAGGAGCTTATCCGAGAACTAG
>JALVFC010000263.1 GCA_027030285.1 Thiotrichaceae bacterium
GCAAGCACCCTGCCCTGTCATTTCTGGTGACACTGATTTGTTCTGCGCTATTAAGTGCTTTTATTAATAACACGCCTATCGTGGTGCTGTTGATTCCTCTTCTGGTCAGCGTTGCACTGCGCACCAGCGGCAACCCATCAGCCATCCTTATGCCTATGGGCTTTGCGACCTTGCTCGGCGGGATGGGAACGACTATTGGTACTTCAACCAATCTGCTGGTGGTGAGTGTCGCTGCCGATCTGGGGCTGCCGCGCTTTTCCATGTTTGACTTTTCTTTGCCAGCGCTGTTGGCCGGTGGTTTTGGTATTGCCTTTCTCTGGTTGATTGCTCCTCGTCTTTTGCCGCAGCGCAAAGCACTAATTGAAGGTGCCAGTCCGCGCCTTTTCACGGCTCATCTGGTGATCAGAGAGAATAGCTTTGCAGTGGGCAAACACCTGTCCGAAGTTATTGAAAAAACCGCCGGGGAAATGAAGGTAGACAAAATACGGCGTGGCAAGCCCCCTTTTATTTATATCTATCCCAACCCTGATGTCACCATTCAGGCAAATGATCATCTGCTGGTACATGACACGCCGGAAAACCTCAAGAAATTTGAACAAAGCATTGGCGCAAGCCTGTATTCCGGCTCCACAAAAGTGGATGATGAACACCCATTGCAAAGTGAAGATCAGCAGCTGATCGAAATTATTATCCATTCCCGTTCACCGTTATTACATAGAACCCTCAAATCTGCCCGTTTTATTGAACGCTATCACCTGGTCGCTCTTGCAGTGCATCGCGGTGGGGAGAAAATACGCTCCATGCCGCAGGGGCTGGGCAATTTACGTCTCAGGGAAGGCGATGTTCTGCTGGTACAAGGCAAACGTGAACATATTGATGCACTGAAAGCCCGCAATGAATTTCTGGTGCTGGATCGTCAGCTGGATGTCCCGCGCACTAATAAATCAGGTCTGGCACTGTTGATTATGCTGTTTATTGTCCTGACTGCCGCACTTGGCATTCTGAACATTGCAGTGAGCGCCACCGCAGGCGCTTTGCTGATGCTGGTCAGCAAATGTATCAACTGGCGCCAGGCCACCAAGGCTTTGAGCGTGCCAGTCATTATGATTGTGGTGACATCACTGGCGCTGGGACTGGCAATGCAGATCACCGGCGGTAGTGAGTTTATTGCAAATGGCTTTGTCGCCTTAACGCAGGGAGCCGCTCCTGCCATTATAATCAGCGCCCTGATGCTGTTAATGGCTGTGTTTACCAATGTCATTTCCAACAATGCCGCCGCCGTTATCGGTACCCCGATAGCTGTTAATATTGCCCAGTCACTGGGACAGCCCGCTGAACCTTTTGTGCTGGCAGTATTGTTCGGTGCCAATATGAGTTATGCCACGCCGATGGCATACAAGACGAATCTGCTCATTATGAGCGCGGGCAACTATAAATTCAGTGATTTTTTGCGTGTGGGTATCCCACTAACGCTGATTATGTGGCTAGTCTATAGCATCATACTACCCCTGCTGTATGACCTGAGCTGGTAAAACCACCAACAATAAGGGTAATCACAGCTATTTCAGTTTCTATTGTACACTTCAATGAATCTTCAATTACCAACAACCACTCATGCTGTCCATCCCCTTCGATAACTCCTACCTTAAACTGGGTGATGAGTTCTATATCAAGACCCAACCTGAACCTGTTCCACAGCCAGAACTCATTGCCCTGAATCAATCTCTGGCAGAGAAAATCGGTCTGGGGTATGCGGGGCTGGACTCACCGGAAGGACTCGCCATGTTGGCAGGCAATCAACTTCCAGAGGGTGCTGAGCCTATCGCCATGGCTTATGCGGGGCATCAGTTCGGATATTTTAATGAGCAATTAGGCGATGGGCGAGCCTTGCAACTGGGTGAAATCGTATCGCCTGATGGTATTCGCTACGACATTCAGCTAAAGGGCTCCGGTGTTACGCCTTTTTCACGCGGTGGCGACGGACGCGCTGCATTGGGACCGGTGCTGCGTGAGTATCTTCTGTGCGAGGCAATGGCAAAGCTAGGCGTACCCACCACACGCGCCCTGGCAGCCGTCACTACGGGTGAAGAGGTGGCACGTACACACTTATTACCCGGTGCTGTTTTGACTCGCCTGGCAACCAGTTATGTTCGTGTAGGGACATTTCAGTATTTTGCAGCACGTGGCAATCATGCAGCCGTAAAAAAGCTGGCTGACTATGTGATAGCGCGTAACTATCCGCTGGCTGCGGAGGCCGACAATCGCTATATTGCCATGCTAGAGGCGATTATTCAGCGTCAGGCATCCTTAATCGCCCAGTGGATGCAACTGGGGTTTATTCACGGCGTCATGAATACCGACAATATGTCGATAGCAGGGGAAACCATTGATTATGGGCCATGTGCCTTTATGGACAGCTTTTCGCATCGACAGGTGTACAGCTCTATTGATCGCAATGGCCGGTATGCATATGGCAACCAGCCCGCGGTTGCGCAGTGGAATCTGGTACGACTGGCTGAAACCCTGCTGCCACTGCTGGCAGAGGATGAGCCAACAGCGGTCAAGATTGCCCAGGACTTGCTGAATGCCTTTCCTCAGACCTACGAACAGCACTGGCTGACCGGCATGCGTCACAAAATCGGTTTCATCACAGCATTGGAGCAAGATAAAGCGCTGGTGGATAGCCTGCTTGATCTGATGGAACAACAGCAGGCTGATTTTACCCTGACATTTTATTACCTGTCACAGCTCAAGCTCCAGCCAGGAGAAGCTGATAAACCACTACAAGACCTGTTTGCCGGTCCAGGCGCACTGGATAACT
>JALVFC010000264.1 GCA_027030285.1 Thiotrichaceae bacterium
AGTAATGCCGGTGAAGGAAAGTCAGTGAGTAGCAGCAATCTGGCATACTGCCTGTCAGACCTGGGGGCCAAAGTGCTTTTGCTGGATGCAGATCTGCGGATGCCTTCCATTCACACCAGATTAGGCGTGCAAAATAAACCTGGGCTGATTAATTATTTGCTGGGAACACAGGAGCTTGCAGAAGTTACCCATGCGGTGCCCGGCATGCCGGGGCTGTTTGTTATTACAGCAGGTTCAGCACTTGACTTTTCGCCAGTAAACCTCCTGTCCCGGAATCGCATGGTTTCGTTACTTAATCGCGCCAAAAAATATTTTGATCATGTCATTATTGACGCGCCTCCTGTGAGAGGCTTTGCAGATACACTATTGCTGCACTCAATGGCTGATTCCACATTGGTTGTTACTCCCGAAGAAAGATCTGAAATTGATTCATTCAGACAAAACCTTCAACTACTGGTACAAGTTAAGCCTTCCATATTAGGCTTGCTTAAAGTTCGTGCCAGGAAGGATGTCGTAGAAAAGGAGTATTACCGTGAATATAGTCATGGGTCGTTTCATGGCAGGGAAGGTCTGAAACGCTTGATGGGCTGTAACAATAAACGAAAGCTAAATCTTGGCAAACGGCGATAGTCGTTCATTCAGGTGTATTAAAGTTCTGGATAAATAAATTTTATAAGCGTTGTGTTTTTCGACCTCGCATACTTAATAGCATGTTGTCTTGCTGGTAGGGCAGCCTGTTAGTGCGGGGTCGATTTTTTTATTAGTTGTTTATCACGCTGAGTAGCGGGTAGAAATTTACATAATGCTGTGTTCGCAGTAAGCTTGTCCTCACATAACTTGTCCAGCAGGTAGGTCGGAAAAGCTTTAGCGCCTTCCGACAAGAGCTGGCACGGATGGTGGAAGTTACGCTGAGTAGTTATTGCCACTCGGACTTTGTCCAGGTAAAAACAAGAAGGACAAGCTGAGCGGTTACCAGGAAAGAAAGTGAGCAATGAGGGAGCGTGAAGGCAGAATGAATTATAAAGCGATTTTTAAAACATTACTGATTGGTATGTTGGTGTTTGCACTGGCTGTTGCCCTGGGTATGAAATTCAACTGGGCAAGGTATTTATCTCCCGATAAAGGCAATAAAAAGGAAGCGGAGTCAGCAGGTTTGCCCGCGTCAGCTGAAACTTTAGCTCCCCCTCCTGAAAATCCTGACAAATCACTCCATGAGAAAGTCAAATCTTTTCAAATTCTTGATGAGAAAAACGAGACGGGTTCAACAGACGAATTAATTCGTAACGACTGTATTCGTGCTAGCCGGCGAGCGGGTGTGACAGATGAGCATATCTTTGAGGTGGTCAACCAGTGTGTAGAAATGTCAAAAAAAGAGCATGTGGCTCAACCAGTACCTGAGGCAGCTGCAAGTGAGGAGGAAGTGACTCCGCCCAATACAGAAGACAGTCTTGAGTTAACCCGTAAAGCCTGCAAAATTGTTGCAGATGAGGAACAGGGACTGTCCCCCGAAGAGCGACAAAAAGCGATTGAACAGTGTGTTAAAGCGAATATGGGTACTCCCTGAGTTGATTGGTACCATAAGCTTGCTGCTTTCGACATAAAAACAGAGTCAAGAGGTTAATAAATGAATAACCCCATTGTTGTGATAGGTATCGGTGAAATAGGTTCGGTCTTTGCCAGAGGTTTTTTGCGCACGGGGCACCCTGTCTATCCTGTTACCCGTGATATGAATCTTCAGGATGCTGCACAGCATACACCTGATCCAGAGTTAGTGCTGATAGCCGTTGGCGAGACTGCACTGCCAGAGATTTTGGCGCAGCTTCCTGAGCAGTGGCGGGCGAAAGTGGCGCTGATACAGAATGAGTTGTTACCGGTTGACTGGAAAACGCAGGGCTATAACAACCCGACGGTGATGTCAGTCTGGTTTGAAAAAAAGCCGGGGCAGGATGTCAAGGTCGTTGTACCATCACCGGCTTATGGTCCACATTCCCGTGTGTTGATTGAAGCTTTGCAGGCATTGAATATTCCAGCTATCCAGCTTGAGGATGAGGCACGGTTGTTATTCGAGCTGGTACGCAAGAATTATTATATTTTAACCACTAATATTGCGGGTCTAAGGGTGGCTGGTACTGTCTCGGAGCTATGGCACAAGCACGAAGAGCTTGCGCGTTCTGTGGCGGCGGATGTTCACAGGATTCAGTCTCATTTAACGGGTGAAAAGCTTGATCATGAGAAACTTATTGCAGCGATGGTGACGGCTTTTGAGGGTGATCCCGACCATCAGTGTATGGGGCGAAGTGCGCCAGCACGGCTGGACAGGGCGTTGGATATCGCTGCCAAAGCTCATCTGGATGTTCCTGCGTTACAGACGATCAAGCAGAGCTTGTAAGCTGTCGCGCAGTGTGCAAACCCCTCAACTACCGTTTTTTTACCCTGCCATCTCCCCTCTGGTCTGAAGTGCTGGCTTTGCGTATGCAGGTGTTTGTTGAGGAAATGGGCGTACCTGTTGAGCTGGAAGTTGATACCTTTGACCAGCAGGCATTACACATGGGGGGCTATCCTTTCGCTGATTCTCAGAACCCCTGGGGTACGTTGCGTATTTTGATAACCGGACAGAAGGCGAAGCTGGGACGCCTTGCAGTACACAAAGACCAGCGTCGCAAGGGAATAGGCAGTGCCATGTTGCAGCAAGCCATCCGTTACTGTGAGCAGCAGAATGTCAAGAAAATCAGTTTGGCAGCACAAACCTATATCACGGACTTTTATAAGCAATCCGGTTTTCAGACAACAGGTAATGTGTTT
>JALVFC010000265.1 GCA_027030285.1 Thiotrichaceae bacterium
AAATTAGATTAGCTGGCTGAAGACCCCAGCTTGAAAAGCCTCCCATATACCCCTATCTAATAACCAGTTATCTTGAATAGCTGCTATTGATAGCTGTTGTTGCTTGATTGTTTCGATAAATACTCCTATAACAAGGTATTAGCCATATTGACACCTGATCAAGTCAACTCTGTGGAACACAGTAACGAATGCTATACTCTGCGTATACCATGCTGAAGTATTCCAGGCAGCGGAGAGTATATTTTACTACCAATAACCAACAAGAGGATTAGGCTTGCCCTACGTACTTAAAAAATTACTTGGACTATTGCTACTATTAGCCAGCGTCGGCGTGGTATCCATACAGGCTCTTTACCACCTGTTAGCAGGTTAACGGCATTGAAGCACCCGGAGCAATTAACACAATGTCCAAAATAAAACGAATTAATTCAACATCTGACGTCGTTCATGAAGTACGTTATGGTCTGAAAGGTGTGCTACTGTACTTCTTGCCTATGCCCGTTTTAATAGCGGCTATTGTCTCCCTGGTACAGGGAAATTTCTGGAAAACCATTATTCTGGGTACATCCTTCGCAGGCTTCACGCTGGCAGCAGTTATTGCCCGCTATGGCCTGAAAATTGAATCCAGCTTTGAGAGAAAAAAGTTTGCCCGCGCACCTGGTACACCCTATAAAACAGTCGCCGCATTGATTCTGGCCATAACTACCGGTCTAACTGCCTATTTTGCCACTCCCCAGTCCATTTTCAGCAGTGTATTAATGGGAGGTGCAGCATTGCTGGGATTCATGTTTTCCTATGGACTTGATCCACGCAAAGATAAAACAGGCGGTATTTCTCTCGGTGTCACCGCTGAAGAAGTCATTGATGCACTGGAAGCTGCCGAGATCAAAATTAGTGGACTGGAAACAGCCCGACGAAATATCAAAAATCTGGAGTTCAAGCGCCGTCTTGATCGCATTATTAACAAGGCACGGGAAATTCTGAAAGTCATTGAAGATGACCCCAGAGACCTGCAACGCGCCCGGAAATTTCTGAAAGTGTACCTGTCTGGTGCTGAGCGCGTCACCCGGAAATACGCTCAAACACATCAGCGTGAGGCAACTACAGACAAGCTGGATGCCAACTTTAGCCGGGTGCTGGAATCCATTGAAGAGACTTTCAATACCCAACAGACCAAATTAAAGGAAAATGACCGTTTTGATCTGGATGTGCAGATCGAAGTACTGGAGACCCAGTTAAAGCAGGAAGGAATGTAAACCCTGGAAACTTTTGCAGGCATCTGGCTTGATACATCAGACATCATGTATTAACCGCCTTGCATTAATACGCAACAAGTTAATTTTTGAAGTCCAGATAAACCATCAATAATATTAACAGCGCATCTCTAAGCCCCTGGCTTTAGAAATGCCCAAGCATTTATCACCATGACAGGAGTAAATCATGCCTGATACGCCACAAACAGAGACAAGCGAAGCCACAGCGAACGAGATAGAAACTAATGAAGCAACAACGGAAGTTGCAACAGAAATAGCTGCTGAGACTATCCCCGGCACTGAGCTATCCACTGACCAGGATATATCCAGCGACATCGTCGCCTATGACGAAGCTTCCGAGGAAGATAAAAATCTCATTCAACCCATTATGGATGAAATAAACCTGAAAGACAGGAACTCGATCCTGTTCTTTGGTACTCAGGCTCAGGAAGACATGAGCACAATTTCTGAAAACATGCTGGAAGGGGTGAAGAATAAAGACCTGGGCAATGCCAGCCGCTCACTGAATGAAATAGTGGTAGCTATTAAAGGCTTCGACATTGATGAACTGGACCCAACCCGTAAGCCAGGCTTTTTTGAGAAACTGTTTGGCAAAGCAAAACCCGTAGCAGAATTCCTCAGCAAGTATGAAGATGTCCGCCAGCAGATCAATGCGATCACTGACGATCTGGAAGACCATAAAACTCAGCTACTCACCGATATTATCTCCCTGGACAAACTCTATGAAGCCAACCTGGATTATTTCCACAAGCTTGAGTTATATATCGCTGCGGGCGAGAAAAAACTGGAACAGCTAAATACTGAAATTCTGCCCGAGATGGCGGAAAAGGCGAAAGCCAACCCGGAAGACATGCTGCTGGCACAGGAACTTAGAGATATGCGTGGTGCACGTGATGACCTTGATCGTCGCGTGCACGACCTGCGCCTGACCAGGCAGGTTGCCATGCAGAGCCTGCCCAGTATCCGTATGGTGCAGGAGAATGACAAATCATTAATATCCAAAATCAATTCAACTTTAATTAACACCGTTCCATTATGGAAAAACCAGCTTGCACAGGCAGTCACCATTTTTAGAATGAGTGACGCGGCAGATTCCGTTAAAAAAGCAACCGATCTAACTAACGACTTGCTGGAATCCAATGCTGAAAACCTGCAAAAAGGCAACTATGAGGTGCGCAAACAAATTGAACGTGGCGTATTTGATATTGAATCGGTACGAAAAGCCAATGATGCTCTCATTGCAACCATTAATGACAGCCTGCAAATCGCTGAAGAAGGTCGTGTTGCCCGACATAAAGCCGTGACCGAGCTAACCGAGATGGAAACCGAGTTACATGAAGCGATGATTGCTGCAAAGGCAAAAGCAGAACAACAGGCTGAAAAACTGGAGCAATCACGCGACACTCAACAACTTGAAAATAAAGAGGTATAGACATGGGATTATTTGACAAGATTTTTGGTGAATTTATTGATGTCATCGAATGGACGGATGACAGCCATGATACCCTGATATACCGCTTCGAACGTTACGGCAATGAAATCAAGTATGGCGCCAAGCTAACCGTACGTGAGTCGCAGGTTGCCGTCTTTGTCAATGAAGGCGAAGTGGCGGATGTCATTGAACCTGGCATGTATGAGCTGGAAACCAAAAACCTCCCTATTTTATCGACGCTCCAGCATTGGGATCACGGTCTGCAAAGCCCGTTTAAGGCAGAAATCTATTTTTGCAGCACCAAACAGTTTGTTGACCTGAAATGGGGCACTAAAAATCCCATTATGATCCGTGATGCCGAATTTGGCGGGGTACGTTTACGTGCTTTTGGTACCTATGCCATCCGAATTAAAGACCCGGTGAAATTTATCAAGGAAATCGCCGGTACTGATGGTCACTTTACTGTCGATGAAATTAGCGATCAGCTGCGCAACCTGATTATCTCTCGCTTTACCAATATTGCAGGCAGCTCGAAAATACCGGTGCTTGATCTGGCCGCCAACTATGATCAACTGGGTGACTATCTGACTGAGACTATCTCTCCAGAATTTAATGAATATGGCCTGGAACTCACCAAAATCCTGGTTGAAAATATCTCCCTTCCTTCCAGTGTTGAGGAAGCACTGGATAAACGCGTCAGCATGGGCATGATAGGTGACCTGGATCAGTATATTAAATACCAGTCTGCAGAAGCTTTAGGCACGGGTGGCAGTGCTTCCAGCGCCATGGATATGGGAATGGGATTCGCCATGGCTAACAAGATGGCGGACTCTCTCAATACACCATCATCATCACAGACAAATGGTGGACAATCTGCCCCCGCAGCTGCACCTCCACCACTGCCGACTCAAACGCTCTGGCATGTCGCTATTGATGACAAAGCAACCGGACCTTATGACCTGGATGCTGTCAGAGGCTTAATTAAGGAAGGTAAATTAACCCCGGATTCACTGGTATGGACGGAAGGTATGGAAGACTGGGCAAGCGCTCAAAGTGTTAAGGAAATCAGTAAAATGATCCCTCCCGCCCTTTAGTCACAGGCAGCCGTCGTAAACAGTGAAAGTCAAAAATTATTCTGTTGAGGAAGAAACCCGCACGCAAAGCCATTTTCCGTGCGAACAATGTGGCGCTGAATTGGTCTTTGAGCCTGGCACCGATTCCCTCAAGTGTGAATACTGTGGTCATATCAACATCATCCAGGTTGAGTGGGCTCCTATTCACGAGTACGACTTTCGCTCGGCATTGAGGAAACTTCACCAACTCAAGGACGAACCCAGCCGCATCATCGCCATTCTTGACTGTCCTTCATGTGGTGCCAAATTTAGCTTAAAGCCCAATGAAAATGCTGGCGACTGTCCTTTTTGTGGCGCTCCTGCGGTTATCAGCAAAGAAAATGCCCGCTATATCCACCCAGAGTCCTTGCTTCCCTTTATTATCCGTGAGAAGCAGGCACAACAAATCTTTGATGACTGGATAGGCAGCCGCTGGTTTGCACCTTCTGCGCTTAAAGACAAATCAAAGCGCGATGAGAAACTGGCAGGTATCTACCTTCCCTACTGGACTTATGATAGTGATACCCAAACCCGCTACGAAGGCATGCGTGGCACTGTTTACTATGATCGCCAGGTCTATACAACGGTGATCAATGGTCGTCCGGTACGACAGGTTCGTAATGTCCCCCGTATTCGCTGGACACCCGTTTCAGGCAATGTTTTTCTGCACTTTGATGATGTACTCATTGGCGCTACCAAAACGCTACCACGTACTATTATTGATAATTTGCATCCCTGGGACCTGGAAAATCTGGTTCCCTATACGGAAGAGTATTTAAGTGGCTTTCGTAGTGAAATTTATCAGGTAACCCTAGATCAGGGCTTTGAGCAGGCACGCGGCAAAATGAACAATATCATTACCCAGCGTATTTATCAGGATATTGGTGGTGATCAACAACGTATTTCTGCAAGAAACACTCAACATGACAATACCACTTTCAAGCACTTGCTATTGCCAGTCTGGTCTGCCGCTTTTAAATATAATCGAAAAACTTACCGCTTTGTTATTAATGGGCGCAACGGGCAAATACAGGGAGAACGCCCATACAGCATCATCAAAATCACTTTATCGGCAATATTTGTAATTACTTTACTTATAGGTATTATTTACCTGATGAACGACATGGGCTTGTTCGACTCTACAATGAACAATCAATACAATGATCAATATTACTTCCCGCCGGTATTTGAGTATGGTTTTTAAACAAATAACTAATTCTTTCTTCCAGTTACACAGACTATCTTTAGTAACACTTTTCCTACCTTTATTCATCACCGCATGCAGCACCACACACCCAAGCGGCCAAACAAAGCCGACCAGTGCTCAAATCCCGCAAGCTAAACCCATGAGAATAATAAAACAGCCAAAATCAGTAGTAGTGAAGAAAAAACCAACCAACTCCTTTGGCTATCGCCTTTCAGCAGCAGCCAAAGAAAGAACCAAACATCACGTTGTGTATGATGGCAGATACATTCGCATCGGATACCCCTGGGGAGATGTTCCACAGAATATTGGCGTTTGTACTGACGTTGTTATTCGCAGTTATCGCAGGCTGGGAATCGATCTCCAGCAGCAAGTTCATAAGGATATGGTAAATAATTTTAATGCCTATCCAAATCTCAGCAAATGGCAACTTAATGGACCTGATACCAATATCGATCACCGCAGGGTTTATAACCTGAGAGCTTTTCTTAACCGCCACGCTGTCCGGCTTCCAGTGAGCCATAACCCTCAGCACTACAAGCCAGGCGACCTTGTAACTTGGGAACTGGCCCCCGGACAGGGGCATATTGGTATCGTTATCAATGAGCGTTCAAAACAGGATCCCAGACGCTATCTTGTTGTTCACAATATTGGCGAAGGGCCAAAAAAGGAAGATGTATTATTCCGTTTCCCGATTAATGGGCACTACCGCTATAACGGCAAAATGAGATATTACCGCCCAACCTATTATGCCAGGGCTGGTAACGCCCAGAAGCAACCTGTTTCTCTGCCAGGTATCGGCAGAATTCCGCCTGAGTTATTACGTTAACCTTGAAAACTCTGACTATCAAACATTAATAACTACAACTTCTATAACAGATTGCTACTCTCCCAACAAAAAAGGGGAGCTAAAAGGCTCCCCTGTCGCATCAGAACAGGCTAATTAAACCGCGTCCAGTCCTTTAAAGATATTCTCTTTAATTTCATCTACACTACCTACACCATTGATTTTAATATACTTGGGCGCTTTTTCATCACCAGACTCTGCCCAGGAAGAATAGTACTCAATCAGCGGCTCAGTTTGGTCATGATAAACCTTCAGACGAGCCAGTACCGTTTCTTCCTGATCATCTTCACGCTGAATCAGGTCTTCACCAGTTTCATCATCCTTGCCCTCAACCTTGGGTGGATTAAAGACAATGTGGTAAGTACGACCTGATGCAAGGTGAACACGACGACCACTCATGCGCTTTACGATTTCAGCATCATCCACATCGATCTCAACAACCGCATCAATATCAACCCCCTGCTCTTTCAAAGCATCGGCCTGCGCCAATGTGCGGGGAAAACCGTCAAACAGGAAACCATCCTTACAATCCGGCTCGGCAATACGCTCCTTAACCAGACCCAGAATAATTTCATCCGACACCAGACCACCTGCATCCATGACTTTTTTTGCTTCAACACCTAGAGGTGTACCTGCCTTTACCGCTGCACGCAGCATGTCACCTGTAGAAATTTGTGGAATACCATATTTCTCGCAGATAAAGCTTGCTTGTGTTCCTTTGCCGGCTCCCGGGCCACCTAATAAAATGACTTTCATTTAGTCCTCCAGTTAATGAGTTCGTTTCCAACCAGTTTTGTGGTTGCGATATTATAGGGAAATAAAACGCTAATGGTAACTAATTAGTGTAATTAGTGGCAATTTCCCGAAATGGAGCTTATTAGTCACTGCCTCAACAATACAGATCAATAAAGGAGTCTATAACCAGAACTGTGTTGGTTTCTATTTCTTAGCCGCTTATCTTGCACTCGCCATACGAATGGAGCCGGGCCTGATACGTTTTTTAATCGCCTGTGCCAGTTGATGTACTGCCATGGCGTATTTGCTACTGTGATTATAGCGGGTAATTACATAAAAATTGTGTCCTGCCAGCCAAATCTCATCGCCGCTATAAGTGCTCATTTTCAGCAGCCTGACTTTCTGGTCTATTGCACCAAGTGGATAAATACCATTGCGTTGCATTTTTGACAGGCTATGTGTTTTCTTATAGCTGGATTTGAAGTTGCGGTACTTAGTGCCTTTAGTGGTTGCCAGAACAGCAACCGCACCACCGGGACGCCAGCCATGTTTCTGGAAGTAGTTGGCAACACTACCAATGGCATCTGCTGGAGTCCACAGATTACAGGTACCACTGCCATCATGGTCAACACCATAGCGTTTGATATTGCTGGGCATAAACTGGCACAGCCCTAACGCTCCAGCGTAGGATGACTTAGGCTGTAATGGATTAAGTCCGGTACGACGGGTCATTAGCAAGTAGCTTTCAAGTTCTTTCTGAAAGTAATGTCCACGCCTGGGATTATTAAAGCCCATGGTTGCCAGTGAATCAATTGCTCTGTTTTTGCCGACGTTACCACCATAGCGTGTCTCTACTCCGATAATGCCCAGTATATATTCCTGAGGTACACCAAAACGCTGTTCTGCACGTTGTAATGCTATTCTGTT
The DNA here is from genome assembly GCA_027030285.1 of Thiotrichaceae bacterium. Lineage (GTDB taxonomy): Bacteria > Pseudomonadota > Gammaproteobacteria > Thiotrichales > Thiotrichaceae > HyVt-477. Next base: position 7,532 of record JALVFC010000265.1, read on the forward strand.
CTGCCGCCAGAATCTAACCCCACGCTGGATATTGTCTTCGGTTAGAAATATATTTCGATAGCGCGTCCAGCTGCCTTTTCTGGATTTTTTAGTTTTCCTGGTAGGATATGCATCACGGTATGCCATTCTTTGTAAAAAAGGTGTGGCTTTAGCATGCGAGAAAATATAGTTTAGCTGGCGACGATCAAAACCATGCCGGCTTACCATCATTTCAATAAATGCCAATGCTTGTGGGTTATTGGCAAAGTCTCCACTAAGCTGTGCTGCATAGCCTATTGCCATATGTTTTGGGGCTTTTTGTGGCTTGCGGGTTATTTTTCCTGATACCCTGACTGCTTTTTTACGGTGCTTTTTTGTGACTTGTTTGGCTTTCGGTTTGACTGGAGTGGCGACAGTCCTGGTCGGCATAGCCCGTGGTATCACTTTTGAGACATGTGGAGGTTGCTCACGAACCTGTGACGTACAGCCACCCAGCAATGTTGCGCATACTACTGTGAGCAAAGCACCTGTTTTAATATTTTTTGTTTTTGTCATAGCCGCACCCCCTGAGTGCTTATTTAACTGAATTAATTCGAAAATTCCATCATATTCCCCATTTCCTCCATAATCGGTGGAAACTGGTTTATTACTGCATCCCCAACGGTTACCGGATCTGGAGAGCTTAATGATGGTGCTCTCCAGCCACCTGGCATACGCCCTGCATCGTAGGGAGCATTGATACCTTTATCCCAGACTTCTGAAGTGATATCCGTATAAAAGTCTGGCCAAATATTTCTTGTATCACCCCATGCTTTCTTTTTGTCGGAGTTTTGTTGCGGGAAAAAGGGCATTACACTGTTATTCCCATTTTTCCAGGGATTCCACAATGATGCATTACTCCACGGGGTTAGAAAGCTACCATTATTAAAAATGCTGGTCGGTGAAAAGCTGTTACCAAAAGGCGACATCTGAGAGAACTGGTAATTCGGTGTGTTATACCCTATGCGTGGTGGTGAAAAGGGAAAAGGTTGATATGAATTGCGGTAGGGTAAATAGGGATACCCTGAATAAGACCGTGCAACCTGGTAAACCGATTGATCATAAGGTACCGCTGGTGTTGCCTGCTTTGGTGGTGTGGACGTAGCTGCGGAATATGGGTTCAGTGGTGGAAATTCACCTGCGGGTTTGTCAGCATCTTTTGGGGGGAAAACATTATTGGCTGGCGCTGATGCCACAGTTACGGGCAATATACCCCCACATAAGAGGAGTAGTATCAAGAAAGATCTTTTCATTTTCATTACCGAAGCCGTAAAATCCAAGCGTAAACTCTTAAACATTTTTTTATGAGGTGCTAATAGTGCCTAATTAAGTATAGCGCGATTACACCAAAGCTTTCCTATGCATTGCCAAAGAGCCGCCTGGAGGCTGTCCGAGAACTAGAAGCATAGCGAAAATCACAGGATTATCATAAGCTGGGCTTATTGGGTGAGGTGAATAGTCGCTCTATTTAACGATCCCAATAAGTTCAGATTATGATGATCATGGGATTTGCAGTAGCTTCTTAGTTCTCAGACAGCCTCCTAGGAGCTTGTCCGAGTTCTCTATTCCCAGGCAAATCAACTACTCAATGATAACAACTAAAGTATTAACACACACTTTATCATACAGCATGATAACATCCTGATTTGACATACGAATACAACCATGCGATGCCGCAGTTCCGAGCCGCCATTCTTCATCTGTACCATGGATATAAATATAACGCTGGTAAGAATCGATACCCTCACCCTGATTAATCCCTGGCTGTAACCCCTTAAGCCACAAAATCCGGGAGGTGATGGCATCAATGTCGCTATAAGTGTTTCTGCTTAGTACGGGGGCTGTTTCACCCATATCCTGTCTGCATTTGAACAATGTACCTATTGCGGCATTGTCACCAATTTTCTCCGCTATATAGTGTACACCAAGCGGTGTTTTACCACTTCCCTGCTGGCTTCCAGCACCTTTGGAGGATGTTGAAACGGTATAGCTTGCCTGAACTTTCCCCTGGCTAAGCTGCCATAACTTTTGTGCAGACAGTGAAACAAGCAAATAGTTATCAAGTGAGAAATCATCAGCAAATGGCTGTAGCTGTTTGCCAATTTCTTCAATAATTCTCATTTTCCAGTGTTGGAAAGATCAATAGCAGCCTCATTTTCACGCTGTTTCTTGGCTAGATCATTCCTTTCTGCTTCCAGCTGGCTAAAATAAGAATCACCCTCACCTGTTATATATTCACCAGTAAAAACAGAAGTATCAAAATGCTTAAGATCAGGGTTGCCTTCACGCACAGAAGCTATCAGGTCTTCCAGTGTCTGATAAATCATTTTATCTGCACCAATGGCTTCAGCAACTTCCTGCTCTGTTTTATTATGTGCAATTAACTCATGTGCCGCAGGCATATCTATGCCATAAATATTAGGGTAGCGTATAGCAGGAGAAGCAGAGGCGAAATAGACATTTTTAGCACCTGACGCTCTCGCCATCTGGACAATTTCCCTGGAAGTCGTCCCACGTACTACCGAATCGTCGACCAAAAGAATATTTTTGCCTTCAAATTCTTCATCAATCGGGTTGAGCTTCATACGTACCGATTTTTTACGCTGTGTTTGACCAGGCATGATAAAAGTTCGCCCAATATAGCGATTTTTGATAAACCCTTCACGATACTTCACATCCAAAACTTCGGCAATTTCTGCAGCGGAAGTGCGGCTGGTATCTGGAATGGCAATGACAACATCTATATCG
>JALVFC010000266.1 GCA_027030285.1 Thiotrichaceae bacterium
TATTTTGCCGACCACAAGGAATACAGCATTCACTATATCATTGACAAACAAGGAAATATTGCTAAAGGCATTGCCGAAAACCAGATTGCTAACCATGCCAAAGGACACAACGATACATCCATCGGCATTGAACTAGTCAACTGGGGAGATGGCAAGGATCCCTATACCCTTGAGCAGGTATCAACGCTGATTAAACTGGTCAGTGAGATACGCAGGCGCTGGCAAATACCCGTTAACCATATTTTTTCTCATGAAGCCGTTAGTGATCGTTATGTCCAGTGTGGTCATGGGCAATTTAAAATGAAACAGGACCCTGGACATAACCTGCTTTTGAATCAAATTTTCAAGGCAGGGTTTCCCATTGCTAAACATTTCAAACATTATGCGTCACCACATTCTCAACCTGAGAAAAGCAGCTTACCAGCCGTATTACAAGCCTGCCAGCAGGATAAGCCCACACGCTTTCAGGTCGTCGTTGAAGATAGCCTTTCTGTGAGACACCAACCGTCACTCCATGCCAGAAAAGTTGGTTGGTTGCGCCCGGGTGAAACCATTACCCTGCACAAGGGGCTATGCCAGATGCCAGTGTTGAAAATTGCTGACCTTGAGGGGGTGTGGATTAAACTCAACCAACATCTTTATCAGGGGTATGTCTTCAGTGGCTTTCTGGAGCGCGAACCTTCTGATTCCTATCTCTAACTTTTTCATATCAACCACTAGTACCATGAAGATGAAAAAAAATCAGTTCAGACTCATTGTTTTTATCTCTCTGCTAATTCCCTTTGCACTTACTCCACACGTTGCTCATGCTAAGACAGCAGCAATAGAATCTCCAACCAAACTTCATGCTGTCATTGTTCAAGCCACTGCGAGCAACCTTGCGGATGATGGTGTAAACCTCAATGACTTTGGTTTTCTGGAAAGCGAATTCCCGGGTACAGTCAATATCGTTGACTCAAATACACCCCATACGCCTGACAGCACACGGCTGGAAGATTTTATTGACTATATCCCGGGTGTACAGGTAGGCCGCTTGCAGGCCGGCCTGGGTACGGATGTCTATATCCGAGGTTTTTCCATGGGAGGCTTGCTTTACAAGGATGGTCTGGTAGATAACCGCAGATATTATGTCAGGGATCCATCCTCGCTGGAGCGCGTCGAAATTATCAAGGGACGAGATTCGGTGCTATATGGCGCTGGCTCACCCGGTGGTACCGTCAATTTCGTTATCAAAAAACCCGAAAAAACCGCCAAACATAGTATTGAAGGATCACTCGGTGATCCTGCCCGACTACGCGTGGTGCTAGACAGCACAGGCCCGATAGGTAGCAGTGAACGCTTTTATTATCGGTTTATTGGCATGAGGCAGCAGGCTGAAACGGGTCGTAAAAATGTTGATGATGACCGTCTGATGCTCATGCCTTCTATCCTGTATGACAATGGAAAAACCCAGCTAAGGCTGCTGGGCGAATATAGCATCCAGCGTCGAGATTTTGACTTTGATACTGTTCTTTATCATGGACGTCCAGTCTATAACTCATCATTTGCCGGTCCTCGTAATAATTCTGAGCGTGTCAACAAATCTATTGACCTGGACTTTAAGCATACACTGACACCTGACTGGTCATTGTCCATGAAAGCCAACCATTATCAGGTTAATCGTGACGAACTATTAAGCGGCTTCTGGTACAAGCAGGATGAAGAAACACTGAAAGGCTACTATCGGGAGATTGAAAATGACCACTCGCAAACAGCCTTTAAGGCAGAGATCAAAGGGCAACATGATTTTAGCCATAGCACACACTTTCTGACCCTGGGGTATGAACGCAACCTGATGAAGTCCATTAAAACCAGCCGCAAGTTTACCGATTTTGTGCTGGATATTCTGAACCCTGTCTTTGACTTCCCTACGCCAACCCGTGATCAAATGAGTGAATACGACTACGATGAGGGGGATCACAGTAAGGCATGGTATCTACAGGACAAAATCTACCTTGGTGAAAACCTGATTTTACGTGCGGGTGTCAGGCGCAGCCAGTTTTATCGTGACTTCTTCCGCCTGGGTAATCTTGAAATCCTGACCGATACCTGGACAACTTCCTCTGCCTTAGGCGCCACCTACAAAAAGCCGGAAAGTAACTGGACCTATTACGTTACTCGCAGCCAGTCCTTTACCCCCAATATTGGCCGCACAAAAAACAATGATTATTTTGATCCCAAGGAAGGACTGCTTTACGAAGTCGGTTTGCGATATGCAGATCCGAAAAACAAGAACGACTTTAAGGCTGGTATTTATCAACTTACGCAATCCAACCTGACAACCACTGACCCCACCGACAGAGATTATCAGATACTTGCAGGGGAGCGTCAGATCAAGGGACTCGAAATTTCAGCAACTTCCCGATTCAGTAATCAACTCAATCTCTCGCTCGGCTACAGCTATATGGATGGAGAAATCACGCGAAACAATGATGGTCTGCAAGGCAATATACCAGGAAACCTGCCTACCCATAGTGGCTCACTCAACTTTAGTTATACTGTGGCTGATGGTATTGCCAAAGGGCTGAAACTAAACCTGGGCATGGTTGCCGTCAGCAGACGCCAGGTCAGTGACAGAAACAAATTCACCGTACCAGGCTATACTCGGTTTGATTTCAATGCGCGTTACGCTTATTCAAAAAAAACTGAGATCAGCTTTTCGGTAAAAAACATTCTGGACAAGGACTATATTGCCGCACCGATAGTCGAAGACGTGCTTGTCGAAGGCTATCCC
>JALVFC010000267.1 GCA_027030285.1 Thiotrichaceae bacterium
GTTGGTACCTGACTTATAGCGAATGGCTGGCTTGAGCTTGTCGGTCTTAATGGATGCAACATAGTGTGGCTCACCCAGAGGAATCGGCATATCGTATAACAGCTTCATCTTGTCACCACTAATATCAATTAACTGGTGATTCTGTGGATGTAATGGACCAACGGGATTAAAGCGATCAATCGCCAGTTTGTTCAAGGCAACCAGATATTTGCCATCCGGCTTAACCGTATCACCTTCCATGGTCATCAAGTGACCAACGTTGTAGTGAATCGGTAACTGGTCCAGAACTTTACCTTCACAGTAGTCCCATTTGGTAATCATCGAATCTACATAGATTGAGGTATAAGCCACACAGGGTTTGGAATCAAACTGGGTATGTAGTGGCCCCAGACCCACGCTAACTGACTTATCCAGCGCATCTTTGATGGCAATAATGGGTATGCCGTAGGGATCTTTACCTTCGAACTTCTTGTCCGCCATCGCTTTCTGTATTTTGGCCCAGTCATAGACCCAGGTATGACTGTCCAGCTTGCCGCTGACAATAATCTTGTCACCAGTTGGCACGACATCAACACCATGAGGCGATTTAGGCTCTGGAATCAGATACAGCAGATCATTAGCCACAGCCTGATCCATCGGAATCAGGATAGAGTCATTGACTTTTTTGCCAATTTTACCGGCAGCAACCAGTTCAGCCGCTTTCTTCCAGTTAGTGACATGCATAAAGTCAGTATCTTTTGATGAACAACCCGCCTCAAACGGAGGACGACCTTTCTCAATACCGCCCACATAGCGCTCCGAACAGAACGAGTTGGTGAAACCCCAACCGTATGATGGTCCTTTACCAGCATCTGACAAATCCTGTGAATACGGTGGAAGTTCAAATGTGAATGATTTTTCAGGCTTGATGCGCCCTTCTTCCATGTCAAACTTCCAGTAGGTTAAACCACCGCGGAATTCATCATTAAACTTGTTCAGGGAAACGACCTTGTCATTACCCTTGTAGGGAGCTGCGTACTGGGTTGCCTCCATAACATATTCGGTATTGGGGGTGACAAATGCGCCACCATGTTCCGAACGGAAGAATGGGCTGACTACAATCTGCTTGGTCTCAAAGTCATGCAGATCAATGACAGCCAGGCGAGGATTCGCCTTGTCGTTGATAAACAGATATTTACCATTTGAATCACCATCGGTTTCCGAAAGCGCCGGGTGGTGAGTATCACCATAAACAATGTCTTTCCCTTCGATGCGACCCTGTGCAAGTATCGCTTTTGATTCATCATCAAAGCCGTAGCCCTGCCAGGGTTCCGGTGTAAATACGCCAATGTACTTTAGTATCCGCATGGAGGGGATACCATAAACAATAACCTGCCCGCTTTGCCCCCCCGAACTAAAGGCAATGTATTCATCTCGGCCACCCGTCGGTGTATAGGTTTTGGCGGCCGCCAGTATATCTTTCTCGGTCAAGCCACGAGCTTTCATCACATCCTGCAGTGACTCTGCTGTTACCGACCCTGCTGTCATTCCGAGAAACGAGGCAACAATAGATGTCACCATCATTTTCTTCATAAGTTTCATGTGTATAAATCTCCTCTCAAGAGTTAGTGAAAAGCATCGCAACATCACACATTTCAACCAGATTTGAGGCTGGAACTTATGATATTTCTACCCTGCTGAAACAGTGGTAAAGCACGCTCAAAAACACAAACTGTGCCATTTCACACAGTGTTCGCAGTGTAGTATTCTGATAAATTTTCGGAATTGACCTTCATCAAGTAATATTTGCAAGCCATTGATTAAGCTTCTTTATCGGCGGAATACTCATGGAAAACATGGAAAAAACTGATTCTTGTCAAGTTTTCTCGTAGCAACTCCTGATACAGCAAATAAATTAAAAATCGCTCATTGCGAGAAGTGGCTACCTGTCAAACAACCTAACTGGTCTCATAGAATATGAAAAAAACAACCTGCTATTTTTTACTGTCCTTGTTCATCATTTCAGGAAACCTGAACGCTAATAACAAAGAAGAAAGGATTAAAGAACTCGACTATTCAGCAAAGGAACTCATAGAAGCATCTGACCGGATAAATAAGCTCTTCGACATAGAAAACCATGATTATGATAAATACACTGGCGACGAGATCAACCAGGTATGCGCAGGCTGTCATGAAGAATTTGGCATGGGTGGAAAAGACGGAAAATATCCACGCATTGCCGGATTACCCGTCAAGTACATTATCAAGGAAATCGTCCTGTTTCGTGAGCGCTTAAGACCGAATATCGCCATGGTAGAGCATGTTGAAGAACGCCAGCTATCAAACGATGAAGTCATGGATATTGCTATTTATCTTAATAAAATCAAACTGAAAAACCGCATGTCCAAAGTGGATGAAAAAGCACCCGGCTTTGATGCCTATGCCCGACTACAGGAGGCCAAGGCGATTATTCAGATTGGACGCGCAGAAGGTGACATCGAGAAAGGGAAAAAGCTTTACAACAAGGAATGCCGATCCTGCCATGGCAAGCATGGAGAAGGTGATCAGGAAGAATCCATCCCCATGCTAGCGGGGCAATACACCAAATATTTGTGGCGGCAAATAAAATTGTATGAAAAAGGTAAACGCCTGCACGATGAGGATGACCCTGAAGAAGAGTTTCTGAAAAGCTTTAGCCAGCAAGACTTGCAGAATATTCTGGCCTATATCTCTACTCTGGATGACTAGGAGCTTGTACGAGAATAGGTAGGTTGGCGCTGACAAAGGAAG